>JACMNN010000200.1 GCA_014378555.1 Burkholderiales bacterium
CAGGCATCACAACCGTCGCAATGCGGACGATAAATAAACGTACCGCTGCGCCGAAAACCTACGCGTAACAGCTCGCCATAGACACTGCTCGAAATGAGGTGGCTGGGTGTTGCCACTTGCGAACGCGCAGTGCGACCGTCAAGATAGCTGCATGGATACGGCGCAGTGGAATAAAACTGCAACGCTTGCCACGGCACATCTGCGAGATCGTTGAGCTTGCTCATAGCCTTATTTTCGCACTAATTTAGCGTTGTTTGCGGTTTGTCGGCGAGAGCAAATCGGCCAGCAAATCCGCGTCGAATTTCCATGGCCCGCTTCGTGGCACGCGCACATCGGCATGAACCCATTGGTTCAGTGCTTGCAGAAACTCTTTTCGCGAGACCGGTGCTGCGCCAAGGGAGGCCAGATGCTCGGTTTCCTGCTGGCAATCAATCAACTCAAACTGCCAGCGCTTGAGCTGCGTCACCAAATGCGCAAATGCGATCTTTGACGCATCGGTTCGGCGCACAAACATGCTTTCGCCAAAAAACACCCGGCCCAAAGCAATGCCGTACAAACCGCCCACTAATTCATCCTCCATCCACGTCTCAACCGAGTGCGCGAAACCCGCGCGATGCAACGTTGTGTACGCGTCAATGATTGCCTCACTGATCCAGGTGCCGCCCTGCTCTGGCCTTGGATCGGCGCAGGCACGCATCACCGCCTCAAAGCTGGTGTCGACGCGAATTTCGTATTCACAATGCTGCAGGGATTTGCGCAAACTTCGGTGCAACCGGAAACTCGCTGGCTGCATCACCATGCGCGGATCGGGGCTCCACCAGAGCACCGGCTGGCCTTCGCTATACCAAGGAAAAATGCCGCGCTGGTAGGCCGCCAGCACCAACTCCGACGTGACCTCGAGTCCTGCGCAGAGCAACCCGTTCGGGTCAGTCAGGGCAGTTTCCACCGCCGGAAACGGATCGCCGGGATTTAACCAGCCAATCATCATTCACCCATTTGCAGCAACAAACCCCGCTCCCGGCCCGATTCAACGAATCGCCAGAACAAGTAGCCGCACCCGACAAAATAAACCAGATTGAGCAGCATGGACGTGGCAAGCATTTGCCATGCGATACGTCCTTCAATCAACGCCGTGCGCATCGCCTCAAACGCCCACGCGGTCGGCAGCGCGTATGCCACTGTTTGCAGCCACGACGGCAGGACCGAAATGGGGTAATACGCGCCAGACAACGGCCCAATCAAAAACACCACGGCCCAACCAATTTCCTCTGCGCCGAGCCCGAATCGCAACACCAAGCCGTTGGCCAGTAACCCCACTGCCCAACCAAACACCAGCAGACAGCCCAGACACAATGAAAGCGCAAACGCTTGCTGCGCAATCTGCAAATCAAAAAACACCACCGCCACCAGCAGCGCCACGCCGGAGCCGATGACAACGCGCACGATGCTCATCAACATTTGCGCGATTACAAACTCATGCAGGCGCAGCGGACTAACAAAGAGGTTTCCGAGATTGCGCGAATACATCTCCTCAAGAAACGACAAAAACAATCCCAACTCGCCACGCACCAGCACGTCCCACAGCAACACGCCGGTAAGCAGAATGCCGGGCACGGCCTGCAGCACGCCTTGGCTTGCGCTCTGTGGCCCAAGGTACTGCGTCACAAAGCCCCACACCAGCAGCTGCATCACTGGGTAGTAGGCAAACGAAAGCAGTCGCGGCCACGATTTTCGAATCAAGAAGAAATGCCGCGACAGCATCGCACCGATGCGCTGTGCCGAACTGTTGCGATAGCCGGGGCGCGCGCTCATGCGGCCGCAGTCGTCGCGTTGCCGCGTGAAATATCTAGAAACACATCATCAAGATTGCTGCGCCCATACTTGGTAAGAAGGGCTGCGGGCGAGCCTTTGTCAACGATTGCCCCGCGCTTGAGCATAATCACGTCATCGCACAATCGCTCTACCTCGGCCATATTGTGCGACGCTAAAAGCATCGCGCAACCGGATTGTTTGCGGTAGCGCTCGAGCAGCGAGCGCATGCGATCGCCGACATCCGGGTCAAGCGACGCAGTGGGCTCATCAAGCAGCAGCAACTCAGGCGAATTCAGCAACGACTTGGCCAAGCTCACGCGGGTGCGTTGCCCCGCGGACAGATTGGCGTACGGGCGATCGGCGACCTCTTCCAGGTCGAGCTCACCGAGCAAATTTGCGATGCGCTTTTTGCCATCGCGTAGCCCGTAAAGCCCCGCAAACACGCGAAGATTTTCGACCACCGAAAGGCGTTTCGGCAGATCGACATAAGGGGAGGTGAAATTGATGCGCGGCAAGATGTCGTAGCGATGCGCCGCCAGCGATAAGCCTAATAGTTCGATGCTGCCAGCGGATGGCTTGAGCACACCGAGCAGCATGGAGATAGTGGTGGTTTTGCCCGCTCCGTTGCCGCCCAGCAGCCCGACCGTCTCTCCCGGCGCAACCGAAAACGTGATGCCGCGCACGGCATCAACAGCGCCGTACGACTTTTTTAAATCGCGCACCACAATGGCCGGTGTGCGCGGCTCGCTTACAGTCAGCATGGAGTCATGCATGGCACGCCGTTGAGCGATGTTTAGAACAGAAATTCAGCAAAGACATTACGCACTTAAAAACGCACAAACTGGTTGCCCGTGCATATCCGCTAATATGCTACTTGCATAGCGTGGGCGGCACGCACTGATACTAAACGCAATCAGCGTTGCTTGGACGCCACCGCCGCCAAATCCAAGCGTCAAATACTCGCGTAATGAAATGGGTGGACGTACTGCAAAGACGTGATTTGTCCGTCATCGAACGGCAGCTTTTTATTTTTACGGCTCAGGAATATTTTCGTGTCCCCATCGCCACACATTCTCACCGCGAGCAAATTGCTCAGCGATATTCATCAGCAACTCGATTCGATTGTACTGGGCAAATCTGAGGTCACGCGCCTCGCGGTTACCTGCTTGTTGGCGCAGGGACATTTGCTGATTGAAGACGCGCCGGGCCTTGGTAAATCAACGCTGGCATTGGCGCTGGCCAAAACTTTCGGCCTGGCCTACAACAAGGTGCCGTGCACCAATGATTTGCTGCCGTCAGACCTGTTGGGGCTGTCAATTTGGGACGGCACCGCGCAGGCCATGCGCTTCACGCCAGGCCCAATTTTTGCGCAAGTGTTGCTGGCCGATGAACTCAATCGTGCACCGTCAAAAACGCAAAGTGCGTTGCTTGAAGCGATGGAAGAGCGACAGGTCACAGTCGATGGCGTGAGCCGCGATCTGCCCTCACCGTTCTTCGTGATCGCCACGCAAAACCCACTCGATCAGGTAGGCGTCTCGCCATTGCCTGAATCGCAGCTGGATCGATTTATGATGCGCTTAACGCTGGGTTTCCCGAGCGCAGAAGCTGAAATTGCCTTGCTCCGTGGCGGCGATCGACGCGCCAGCGCGATCAAGCTCGGCTCGGTGCTTTCGGCCGAGTCGTTGGCAACACTGCAAGCGATGATCGAGCAAATTCACGTCGCCGACGCGATATTGGTCTACGTGCAGCAATTGTTGAGCGCAAGCCGCGCCGGTGCAACGCGGCCGCTTTCGCCTCGTGCTGGGCTGGCGTTGCTACGCGCGGCGCGTGCCGAGGCGCTGCAGTCAGGGCGGGATCATGTGTTGCCCGACGACGTGCAGGCGGTGTGGTCGGCGGTGGTCAGCCATCGGCTGAGCGCAAGCCACGACAGTCTGACCAAAGGCGGTCAACTCGCCAGCGCGGTGCTGGTGGGCGTAGCGGCGCCGTAGTGGTGGCCGTTGCTGCAACTTTGGCCGATAGGTCGCAGACGTCGTGGTGGTCGCGGGGGCGCGCGCGCTGGCAGCACAGTTTTGGCAAAACGCCCACGGTCGCCGATGAGCTTGAGCTGCTGCAACGGCGTATTTATCTGTTCCCGACCGGGCGCGGACTGTTCGTGGTGATCACCGCCGTGGTGCTGCTGTTGGTTGGCGTAAATTACCAGTTATCGCTGGCATTCGTGGTTGCTTTCCTGCTGGCCGGTTTGATGCAAGCGGCGTTGCTGGTCAGTTACCGCAACCTGCGTGGCCTGATCGTGCGCGCGGGTCGCTCGCCGCATTGCAAACTGGGCGAATCGCTGTCGTTCGCGGTCGCACTGGCCTCGCCTGAACGCACCCGTGACGGCATCGCGCTGCGCACCCAGGCCGACGGTGTCGAGAAAATTGTGGTGAAAAGTGCGCCGCTGTCGGTCAGTCAAGATGCAACGGCGGTGGTGCCACTGGTGTTTCCGGCAGCGCAGCGCGGGCTGATGGCGCTGCGCCGCATCGTGGTTGAAAGCCGCGCGCCGTATGGCCTGATTCGCGCGTGGAGCTATGTTCATTTTGAGTGGCTGGGCGTGATCGAACCGCAACCCGAAACGCCACCGCCGCCGCTGCCTCTGCTGGCGGGCGACAACGACGGTGCGGCGTCGCGCAACACCCATGTGGCGCATGACCCGGACAGTTTGCGCAACTACGCACCGGGCGATTCGCTGAAACGGGTGGCGTGGAAACAAGTCGCCAAATCGGGGGACTGGTACACCCGCACTGGCGACACGGGGCATCGGCAGGAGATCGAGTTGTCGTGGCAATTGGTCACGTTGACCGACACCGAGGCACGCTTGTCGCGTATGGCCGCTTGGCTGTTGCGTGCCCATAACGAGAACTGCGCCTACCAACTGACGCTGCCGAACGGTCATCTGCCCCTTGCCGACGGATCGCAGCAATTGGCCGATGCATCGCTGCTCCTCGCGGCGTATCCGCAGCGTGTTGAAGATTTGCGAGGCTTGCGATGAGCGCCTCCGCTGCCACGCTCGGCGATCGCTTCAAAGGCATCGGTCGCACTCGACGTGCCAATGTAGTCAAGCCGCAAAAACCCATCGGCAATGCCCCCGATCTGCGCGCGCGACGCTTCATGGCGTTTGCCA
>JACMNN010000201.1 GCA_014378555.1 Burkholderiales bacterium
CGACCTCCACCGGCTCTGCCGAAACGCTAATCAGGTTGCCCAGCAATGCAGGCGAATGGTAATCCGCCTCAACCCGTCGCACCACGAACACCGCCTTCAGGTCACGCTGAATCGCGTCCAGTTCGAAGCCAGCGGCACGCAACCATTCGGTGCGCGCGCGTTCGATAAAACGTAGGTAGTTGGCGTAGTAGACAACGCCGCCGACGTCGGTGTCTTCGTAATAAATTCGGACGGGAATCGAGAATGGTTTGAACCCCTCTCCCGCAAGCGGTAGGGGGGCAGGGGCAGGGGTGAGGGCGGCGTTGGCTTTACCAGCCACTTGCTCGTGCGGCGTTCCACCCTCACCCGCCCTGTCGGGCACCCTCTCCCGCTTGCGGGAGAGGGGCTTCTCTTCTTTGACCGATTCAAACATCATTACCAAACAACTCGCCACTGCCCATAGCCGCAGGCGGCACCAAGCCAAAATGGCGGTAGGCGCGCGCTGTTGCAACGCGGCCGCGACTGGTGCGTTGGATGTAGCCCTGCTGAATCAGAAAGGGCTCAATCACGTCTTCAATGGTTTCGCGTTCTTCGCTAATGGCCGCAGCCAAATTGTCTACGCCGACCGGCCCGCCAGCAAACTTTTCGACAATCGTTGCCAGCAGTTTTCGGTCCATCACATCGAGGCCGCTGGCATCCACGTCGAG
Organism: Burkholderiales bacterium; assembly: GCA_014378555.1. Classification (GTDB taxonomy): domain Bacteria; phylum Pseudomonadota; class Gammaproteobacteria; order Burkholderiales; family Casimicrobiaceae; genus Casimicrobium. The sequence goes on from JACMNN010000201.1 coordinate 687, forward strand.
CATCGCCAGTGCCGCATCTGCCACTTCACGCGTCACATGACCACGCGCTTTCACCTCAGCAAAATCGCGCACCCGACGCAGCAAACGGTTAGCAATGCGCGGCGTGCCGCGTGAGCGTTTGGCCACCTCGACCGCACCGGCAGCATCCATATTCACATTAAGCAATTTGGCCGATCGGGTGACGATTCGCGCCAACTCTTCGTCGCTATAAAACTCGAGCCGTGCCACGATGCCAAAGCGGTCGCGCAGCGGATTGGTCAGCATGCCCGCTCGGGTCGTCGCGCCAATCAGCGTGAATGGCGGCAGGTCCAGTTTCACCGAACGCGCGCCGGGCCCTTCACCAATCATGATGTCAATGGCGTAGTCCTCCATCGCGCTGTAGAGCGTTTCTTCGAGCACTGCGCTGATACGGTGAATCTCGTCGATGAACAGCACATCGTTTGGCTCAAGATTGGTCAACAGCGCGGCCAGGTCACCTTTTTTCTCCAACACCGGGCCAGAGGTTTGATGCATGTTGACATGCATCTCGCGCGAAATAATGTGCGACAACGTGGTCTTGCCCAACCCCGGCGGGCCAAACAACAGCACATGATCGAGCGGCTCCTTGCGCGTGCGCGCCGCCTCAATAAAAATCGAAAGCTGCGCGCGAATTTTTTCTTGACCAATGTATTCGTCAAGCTGCTTCGGACGCAGCGCGCGTTCCAGCGCTTCTTCCTGCACGCCTTCGCTTTTGGGCGCGATGATGCGGTCGGAAGCGTCCGCACCTAAGAGGGCGCGCGCGGTCGTCAGGGAATCATCATGAATGGCCATGGGCCTATTCTATGAGGCGATGCGTCGTCGTCTGCCGCCGGTTCGGTCCCTTCGCCCGCGGGCGGGGGAGGGCTAGGATGAGGGTGCTGGTGGAACGAGCTGGATTGCAAGCCACCGTTCGCGCTGAGCCTGGTGACGGGTTTGATGGAATGAAGATTTATCTTGGGCACCGTCGCGGTCGATTACGCGGGCTGAAGGGGCGTTGCGAATGGACATACGAAACGCAAAGCGATGCAGGGTGAGCATCCCGTGCCCACCATCACTGCGCGTAAGCGGATGGGTTCGTTTGCCACTTGTTGGTGGGCACGGGGGCCCACCCTACCTGACTACAGCGCTGTTCTACGCGGCGCCGTCCGTGAAATCTAGGCGGCTGCCCCGATCCAGAAGCGCCTGCGCCTGTTTCACCATGGCGTCGAGAATCGTCGCGGCATTCGGGCGATCGTGGATGAGGCCGATGCACTCGCCGGCAACCACCGCAACCACATCGAAATCCTGTCGCGATCTTGCGTCGGCGTAGGCTACGGCGAGACTGCCGAATTCTGCTTTGGCCTCGGCTTCACGATGAGCCCATTCTGATGCTAATTTGTTGTTGATAAACCGGAACGAAAATTCGTCGGGCCAGGGAACGCCGCGCAATGCGTCGATGGCTGTGGTGCGCACGGTGTCGTCGCCGGTGAAGTGCTGCGCGCGGTCGGTTACCAGGGTCGGGGTGAGTGCTTCGGCCGACGCCCAGAACCGCGTGCCCACGACCACGCCGTCGGCACCCAGCATCAACGCGGCGGCGAGACCACGGCCATCGGCGATGCCGCCTGCAGCGAGCAGCAGCGTCGCCGGTGATTTTCGAGCCAGATAGTCGGCCACTTCGGGTACGAAGGGCATTGTTGAGCGGCGAGCACCGTGACCACCTGCCTCGGTGCCCTGCGCGACGATGACGTCGGCACCGGCTTCGATCGCCTGATCGACGTGGCTCAGTGACTGCACCTGGCAAATCAGTTTGGCGCCGCCGCGCCGGATTTGCGGCGCGAACTGCCTCGCGTCGCCAAATGAAAGGAATACGCAATCAGGCGAATGAGCGAGCACCTGATCGAGCAGATGTGGCGCTCGTTCAAGCGCCCAAGTGATAAAGCCGACGCCAAATTTGCGTCCCTGCACATGCACCAGTTCTTGCTGCAGGTCCGGTTCGCCGCCCAGAGTGCCTGCATAACCGCCGCCAACCACGCCCAACCCACCGGCATCCGACACCGCTGCCGCAAGCCGCCCGCCTGTGATCAGCGCCATGGGCGCGCAAAGCACGGGATGCTTAATGCCAAAGGCCTCGGTTAGTCTCGTTCGCATTGCAATCTCCTGAATCAACCGTTGTGGTGATTTGTTAAAGTGTCGCGAATGCCGGGTAGGCCGGTGTTCTGAGTTCCCTTTTAACGAGAACGACCGCTGATGTGGGGGAGAGTCACTTCGCTTTGGAGAGCAATTTCAACGCCGCGCGGATCGCATCATTTAACGGCAAATCTGCCGCCAGATCCTTGCAGGCGGCTGCGGCTTCTTTCTCGCTGTAGCCTAGCGCGAGCAGGGCGTTGACCACATCATCAGCCGGGTTGGCGATACCAGATGCCGCGCCGGGCACGCCGCTGGTGGCTACGGCCTTGCCTTTGAGTTCCAGCAGCAGACGTTCCGCAGTTTTGGTGCCGATGCCGGGCACGCGGGTCAGGCGCTTAACGTCTTGCATCACGATGGCCTGGTTGAGCTCCAGCACCGACAAGCCTGAGAGCACGGCCAACGCGACTTTGGGGCCGATGCCGGTGACTTTGACCAGTTGGCGGAACGCGGCGCGTTCGTCGTGGGTGGCGAAGCCGAACAGCAGATGCGCGTCTTCGCGCACCACGTAGTGCGTCATGAGCTGAACGCGCTCGCCGGTGGCGGGTAGCGCGTAGAAAGTACTCATCGGCACATCCACTTCGTAGCCGACACCGCCGACGTCGACAACGATTTGCGGCGGTTGTTTGGCGGCGAGGATGCCGTTGAGACGTCCGATCATGATGGGGCTTTTTCTGCGTTCATGGCGGCAACTTTATCAGTTGCGGTGAGCGTCCTGCCCGCGGTGCGCCCGGAGCGAGGTGAGAGGTTTGATGCGCGCAAGTCGGGCCCCTCGTCGCGCGCAAGTCAGACCCTTCGCTGCGCTCAGGGCGAACGGAGTTTCTTGCTGCAGCTTGGTGCTGCGAGTCTTATTGTGGGGCTTTTTCTGCGCTCAGGGCGACAACTTATCAGTTGCGGATTGCGTCCTGCTCCCGTTCGCCCTGAGCGTAGCGAAGGGTTTGATGCCTGCAAGTCGGGCCCCTCGTCGCGCGCAAGTCAGACCCTTCGCTGCGCTCAGGGCGAACGGAGTTTTATGCTGCAGCTTGGTGCTGCGAGTCTTATTGTGGGGGCCTTTCTACGCCCGTCGCGGCAACTTATCAGTTGCGGATTGCGTCCTGCCCCCCGTTCGCCCTGAGCGTAGCGAAGGGTTTTATGCCTGCAAGTCGGGCCCCTCGTCGCGCGCAAGTCAGACCCTTCGCTGCGCTCAGGGCGAACGGAGTTTTTTGCTGCAGCTTGGTGCTGCGAGTCTTATTGTGGGGCTTTTTCTGCGTTCAGGGCGAACGGAGTTTTTTCTGCAGCTTGGTGCTACAAGTGTTGTTGCGATTGGGCGGTGGGCTCGAAAGCGCAAAAGTTGACTTTTGCATTTAATTTACTCGCTGCCAGATGCAACGGTGGTTTCGCGCTAAAGCTGATCGCGCTTTGGTCAGATCAGACGACCCCCGCGCTGGGTCACTTTTCGCTTGCCCAGCAACTCCACGCCGAGCGCGCCGAAGCCTTGTCTTGAGTGGGCGTGAGTGATGGCGGTGGCCAGCGCGTCGGCGGCGTCGGCTTGTGGCGTGGTGTCGAGTTTGAGCAGGCGCTTGACCATTTCCTGAACCTGTTCTTTTGCGGCTTTACCGTGGCCGACTACGGCCTGCTTGACTTGCAGCGCGGTGTATTCGTAAACAGTCGCCCCGGCGAGTACGGCCGCGGTAATCGCCGCGCCGCGCGCCTGACCGAGCAGCAGCGTGGATTGCGGGTTGACGTTGACGAACACTTTTTCCACCACCACGTCGTCCGGTTGGTGCTGGTTGATGATGCTTTGGATGTCCTGCGCGATGGTCAGCAGGCGTTCGGGCAGGGTGCCTTTGTCGTCGGTTTTAATACAACCGCTGGCCACGTAGGCGAGCGTGTTGCCGGACTGCTCGATGAGCCCGAAACCGGTGCTGCGCAGGCCAGGATCGATGCCGAGGATGAAACGGATGGGCCCCCTCGCCCGCAGCGCGGGTGAGGGTTGGGGTTGGAGTTGGGGCGGTTGATCCATAGGTATGTCCATCATTGCAGCAAAAGTTATGGCCCTCACCCTAGCCCTCTCCCGCGCTGCGGGAGAGGGGACTGACGTTCAGACCATCTTCACCGCAGTGCCGCTCACCGCAACCATCATCATGCCGTTGGTTTCGCCCAGCACTTCGTAGTCGAAATCGATGCCGATCACGCCGCTTGCGCCGCGTTCTTTGGCGACCGCGATCATGTCGGCGAGGGCAGCGTCGCGCGCGCCCGAAAGTGCGCGCTCGTAACCGCCCGCGCGGCCGCCTACGATGTCGCGCACCGACGAAAACATGTCGCGGAAAATGTTGGCGCCGATGATGGCTTCACCGTTGACGATGCCCACGTATTGGCTGGACGCGATGTCGGATGGCGTCGTCGTCGAGAGAAAAAATCCGTCGTCGTTATTTGAGAACCAGCCCATGTGTCAATCCTTCATGCATATCGGCAGGCTAGCGCCCTGCGACGCAACGCCTCACCCTAACCCTAACCCTCTCCCGCAGGGGGAGAGGGGACTTGAATTTGCCTCTCGCGCAACGCTAGAGGCGACTAATTTATTCGTTAATCACCGCCGACGTGTATACGTCCTGCACGTCATCCACCGCATCAAACGCATCGAGTAGCTTTTGCATTTTCAGTGCATCGTCGCCGGTGAATACCACTTCGTTTTGCGCTTTCATGGTGACTTCACCCGCGTCCGACTTGAAGCCCGCCTTGGCCAGCGCTTCTTTGATATTGACGAAATCGTAGGGGCCGGTGACCACCTCAATCGAGCCGTCGTCGTGCACCACAACATCGTCCGCGCCCGCTTCGAGCGCGGCTTCCAGCAGTGCATTTTCATCTGCGCCCGGTGCGAACAGTAGCGTGCCGCAATGTTTGAACAGGAACGCGACCGAGCCGTCGGTGCCGAGATTGCCGCCGTGTTTGCTGAAGGCGTGGCGCACTTCGGCCACGGTGCGCACGCGGTTGTCGGTCAGGCAGTCGATGATCATCGCGGCGCCGTTGATGCCGTAGCCTTCGTAGCGAATTTCTTCGTAGTTCGCGCCATCGACTTCGCCCGCGCCACGCTTGATCGCGCGCTCAACGGTGTCTTTGGTCATGTTGTTGTCGTAGGCTTTATCCACCGCTAGGCGCAGCCGCGGATTGCCATCGATGCCGCTACCGCCCATCTTGGCGGCGACCGCAATCTCCTTGATTAGGCGGGTGGCGATTTTGCCCTTTTTTGCATCCTGACGGCCCTTGCGGTGCTGGATGTTTGCCCATTGACTGTGACCGGCCATGTTGACTTAAGCGCGCGTTTACGCGCCATCGAGATTATCGGAATCTCCGATTTTACGAAGCTTGAGGCGCAGACGCATTGGTAGCGCGATTTATCAGGTGATATACCGTTTTAAGGCGCAGCTCGGCATCGTTGATTTCGAGCAGATTTTGCTTGATGGATGGCGGAAGTTGCAAAATTTCTACAAGGCGGCTGCCGACCCACGTCGCATCTTCTAAATCAAATGGTTCCGCGAATCTGGAGTCGCCGGCTTGCACCATGATCTGCGACAAAATAACGCCCAGTTCGGCATACGTTTGCGGCAGCTTCACTTTTTTCTCGGCTGGGATCCAGCGCACGGTGGCCTGTTGCAAACCGGATTTTTCGGTTTTTGTGTGAAGCACTTCAAAGCGATCTTCGCCCGCCACATCAAGCAGAAAAATGCCCGCCTGCGGCATATCAAATGAGAGCACACGGGCAGCGGTGCCGACCGTGGCGAACGTTTGCTCAGCGCCCACCTCGCCGCCGTCGGTCAGGGTGACCACACCGAATAATTCTCCGTCAGCGATGCGGCCTTTGGCGAGCTCAATGTAGCGTTGCTCAAATACTTTCAGGCCGAGACGCCCGCCCGGAAAAAGCGTGGTTCCGAGCGGAAACAGCGACAGCGTCGCGGGTAAATTTTTGGCAGGCTTGCGCCCGATAAATGACAACATAAATAGGTAAAACTTGGTAATTATTCAGGCTATCTCAAGCTACTCCGCGGTGGGATGCTCACGGTCGTGACGCAACACGCGAGCCGCCAAGGCGAGCTCGACCTTTAACGCGTCGGCGACATAAACGGAGCGATGCTTGCCGCCGGTGCAGCCAATCGCCACGTGAACGCGCGCGCGGTTGTCAGCGATAAATCCCGGTAAAGCGGCGCGGATGAAGGTGGCGATTGCGTCAACCAACACCCCCGTTTCCGGTTGCGCGCGCAAGTAGTCCACTACCGGCGCATCATGACCGGTGAGGGCGGCCAATCCGGGCTCGTAAAACGGATTCGGCAGGATGCGTGCGTCGAACACTAGATCGGCATCCGGGGGTATGCCTTGTCGATAAGCGAACGACGAAATTTCGACTAGCGGCAGTTCGGCTTCTGCCTTGATCACGTTGGCAAATTGCCGCACCCGCTGACGCAGCAAATGCGTGCTGGTTGCACTGGTGTCGATGTCGAACGCGACAGCCGCGATGCCGTGCAGACGATGCCGCTCTTCGATGATGGCCTGTTGCAGCGTGCTGTGATCGCTGGCGAACGGGTGTTTGCGCCGTGTTTCGGCGAAGCGGCGCAACAGCGTTGTTTCAGAGGCGTCGATGCGAATGACGCGCAACGGCATGTCGGGATGCACGCGCGAAATGGCCGCGTATCCTGCGTCAAAGTCAGCGACAAAAGTCGGCGAATGGGCGTTGATGCTGATGCCCAGCGGTTGGGTGTGGGTTGCCAGCATCGCCTCGACCGTGTCGGCGAGCAACGCAGCGGGCAGGTTGTTGACGATGGCAAAGCCGTTGTCTTCGAGCGCGCCGAGTGCCACGTTTTTACCCGCGCCGGAGACGCCCAACACCAAAATCAACTGCATGAAAATATACGGCTGAAATCAGCCTTCCTCCATCAGCTTGGCCTGGCGCTCGATAAATTCGCGCGTCGAATCGATGCCGCGCAGATTCAGTACGAAGTTGCGCACCGCCGTTTCAACCAGCACTGCGAGGTTGCGTCCGGCGGCCACAGGAATCACCACTTTGCGAATTTTGACGCCGAGAATTTCCTGAAAGCTTGCGTTCACATTCATGCGGTCGAGCCGCTTGAACTGCTCGTCGGTGTGATCTTCGAGATGCACAATGAGCTTGAGCGATTTGCGCGGACGCACCGCTGTTTCGCCGAACGTAGTGCGGATATTAAGGATGCCGATGCCACGCACTTCGAGAAAGTCTTTCAGCACATCGGGGCAGCGTCCCTCGATCAATTCGGGCGACACTTTGTAGACCTCAACGATGTCGTCAGCGATCAAGCCGTGGCCGCGGCTGATGAGTTCCAGCGCCAGTTCACTCTTGCCGATGGCCGACGCGCCGGTGATCAGCACGCCCATTTCCAGCACATCGAGAAATACACCATGCAGGGTAGCGTTTGCTGCCAGCATGCGCGCCAGATAGAGGCGAAGTACGTCGACTACATGCGGACTTGGGTAGGTCGACTTCATGAGCGGCACCTGCGAGCGCTCAGCCAGCTCGATCATGTAGGCTGGAGGATCGCCGACGCCGCAGATAAAAATTGCGCCTAGTTCCTCAACCAACAAGCGCGAAAACGTTTCGGCCTGCTCAGGCAGCGTCAACGTGCCTAGATAAGTCAGCTCAGCCGGCCCAATCAGCTGCACGCGGAACGGGTGGATGAAATTCATGTGACCCACCAAGCCCACATGCGCTTGCGCGTTGGTGTCGCGCGACAGGGTGCGGCCTCCGCCGTCGCGGCCAGCAACCCACTCGATTTCAAGTCGCTCTTGGTTGTCGGTAAATAAACGAGTGATTTCGACGGCGCGCACGGGTGTTCTCAGTTCTACTGCGGCGTGCTGAACAGCGCGTGAATCGTCTTCGCGTCGGTGGCAGCAGTGAGCGCATCGCGAAACGCGCGATTAGAAAAACGCTGCGCGAGTTCGGACAAAATTTGCAGGTGCTCGTCGGTAGCCGCTTCGGGCACCAACAGCACAAAAACATCGCGCACCGGAAGGCGGTCCGGCGCTTCAAAAATGATGGGCGTTTTCGGGCGGGCGAAGTAGCCAATGGAATGCTTCAAACCGCGGATGCGGCCATGAGGGATGGCGATGCCCTGACCCAAACCGGTCGAACCAAGACGTTCGCGAGCCAGCAGACTGTCAACCGTCACGGTCGGGGATAAGCCGTAGCGCAGCTCAGATTCGAGCGCGATGATTTCAAACAAGCGTCGCTTGTTGCTCACGTCTAGGTCGAGCAACACGTTTTCAGCGGTTAGAAGATCCGAGAGGAGACTCACAGGCAGGCTTAAATCCGTGTTATCCGTGCGGCCTCGATTGGCCTTTTTGGCCGCGTTGGCCGCTGCACGCGCGGGTGCGCTGCACTGCTGATTCTAGTGCAGCGGAGCTTCCGCGCGTGGCCGTTACTGCGTGGGCGTCAGGCGGCGGGTGCGGTGTCGATTTCGATGCGTTTGCGCTCAAATCCTTCACCACGGTGTACTTGCAATCGCTCTTTGTGGCGTACCACTTGTCGATCTAACCGATCCGCCAGCTCATCAATGGCCGCGTATAGGCTTTCGCCTTCGCAGGCGGCATGAATTTCGCGCCCGCTGAGGTGCACATTGGCTTCAACCTTCTGCCTAAGTTTTTCGACTGACATGACCACGCTGACATCAATTACATGATCAAAATGACGATTAACGCGATCCAGTTTGGTCACCACGTAGGAGCGCAGTGCGTCGGTAACAGCAACATGGTGGCCGGTGATGTGCAAATTCATGAACGTACCTCTCAATGACAAAGATGTGTAGGTTGAATTCGGCGCGGTGGTGAAGCTGAAATTTATCCGCGCCTTCTAAGGTTGACCGGGGCAATATTTTGTAGTTCCCGGTATTTCGCCACGGTTCGTCTCGCCACGATGATTCCTTGCTCGCCGAGCAGTTCAGCAATGCGGCTGTCGGTCAGTGGCAGTGCAACGTCCTCGCCTGATATGAGTGTCTTGATCATAGACCGAATCGCTGTTGACGACGCAGCCCCGCCTGCATCGGTGGCCACATGACTACCGAAAAAATATTTAAGTTCAAAAGAACCGCGCAGGGTACTGAGGTATTTTTGCGTGGTGACGCGCGATACGGTTGATTCGTGCAGTCCTAGTGCGTCAGCGACTTCGCGCAGCACTAGGGGGCGCATAGCGACCTCGCCGTGGTCAAAAAACGCCTGTTGTCTTTCCACGATTTCGCTGGACACGCGCAATATCGTGTCGAACCGCTGGGCCACGTTTTTGACTAACCAGCGCGCTTCTTGCAACTGAGTTGAAAGCGGCGTCGATCTGCCTTCCTTCTGGCGGTGCAGCATATCGGCGTACACGCTGTTGACCGTCAGTCTTGGCACCGCAGCTGGGTTGAGTTCGGCTACCCAGCGGCGTTTGTTGCGGCGCACGATCACGTCGGGAATCATCAGCGTGGTGGACACATCTGCGAACGCCGCGCCCGGTCGTGGCGTCAGCGTGCGAATCACCGCGTGCGCGTCTTTCAAATCAATATCGTCGATATCGAGCAGTTTTTTGATGCGCAAATAGTCGCGTCGCCCCAAGTGATCCAACGCTTCGCTAACAATGCGCCGCGCCAGCTTGGTGTCGCCGTTGTTGGCGCAGCGGCGAAGCTGCAACAACAGACACTGGCGCAGATCGGCCGCGCCCACACCCGCTGGATCGAGGCTTTGCAATAGGGAGATGGCCTGCTGCCAATCCGCCTCGTCAATGGCGCGCTGGTCACCTTCATCGCGGGTCAGCAGCGCATCAATATCGTCTTTGGTCACTAATAAATAGCCATGCTCATCGAGGCTATCAATGAGGCCATGAATAAGTTGAATGATGGCAGGCGTGGCGCGAACTAGCACCAACTGCGAGCGCAAGTGTTCGCGCAAACTGGGAGGTGAAGCCCGCTGCGACTCAAACGATTCATCGTCGTCATCGAAACTGCCCCCGCTCGAGCTTCCCCATTCGCCGAGGTCGAGCGCCTGCGCATCAAAGTCACCATCGCCGTCGCCATCGGAGGTAGCGCTGGTAGTGGTGGACTCCGATTGCCCGTTCATTGCGGCGGCGTCAGGTAACTCTTGCGAGAGGTTCGCATCGGTGGCGCTGCTCGCGAAATCGTCGCGCTCGGTTGCGGAAAAGGTGCCCATGCCATCACTGCCATCAAGCAGTTGATCGCGGTCGATGGCGGCAACATAGATTTCAGGCGCGTCGTCGTCGGCGCTGCCGTCAACACCCTCACTGTCGCCGTCAGCAAGTTCCAGCAGCGGGTTCTCAGCGAGGGCGGTTTGAATTTCTTGCTGCAACTCCAGCGTTGACAGTTGCAACAGTCGAATCGACTGCTGCAATTGCGGCGTCAGCGTGAGGTGCTGTGCCAGTCTGAGTTGGAGGCCTGCTTTCATTACTTGGGTGATTGCGCCCTATAGGCGGAAGTGCTCACCGAGGTAGACCTTGCGCACCGATTCGTTGCCGATGATGGCTTCGGGATGGCCGTCGGCCAGCACTCGGCCTTCGCTGATGATGTAGGCACGGTCACAAATGCCAAGCGTTTCGCGTACGTTGTGATCGGTGATGAGCACGCCGATGCCGCGCTCACGTAAAAATCGCACGATGCGTTGTATTTCAATCACCGCAATCGGATCGACGCCCGCGAACGGTTCGTCGAGCAAAATAAATCGCGGCCGCGATGCCAGTGCGCGCGCAATTTCTAGGCGCCGCCGTTCGCCGCCCGAGAGCGCGACCGACGGCATATCACGCAAATGGGCAATCGCCAGATCATCGAGCAGCGCTTGCAATTCACGCTCAATCACGCTCTCATCTTTTTCGCGCAACTCCAGAATGGCACGGATGTTTTCGCCAGCGGTCAGCTTGCGAAAGATCGATGCTTCTTGCGGCAAATACGACAAGCCCTGCCGCGCCCGCTCATGAATCGGCAAATGCGTCAGCTCTTTGTCGTCGAGCGTAATCGCACCACCATCCGCGGCCACTAGCCCAACGATCATGTAAAAACAGGTCGTTTTGCCAGCCCCATTGGGCCCGAGCAAACCCACCACCTCACCGCTGTCCACGGTGAGCGAAACGTCGTGAACGACGGTGCGCGATTTGTAGCGCTTTTTAAGCGCAACGGCTGAAAGCTGGCTCATTGCGCTTGGGAGGATTAGGAGTTTTGACGATGGGTGGTTTGACGGCTTTTGCCGGCGGCGTCGCGGCGGCGTCGCTGGATGCGGCGTCGGTTGCTGCGGTGGCTGCGATGGGTGCGGCGGGCGCATCGGGCTCGCCCGGCGGCAGCACGAACGTGACGCCTCGGCCCTCGGTCTTGCGATCTTTTGATTCGCGCGCTTCAGCCTTGCTGGTTTGCGTGTTGTAGACGATGTAATTGGCGCGTTCTTCGTTGTCACCGACGAACAGCTTTGCGTTGCCGATCAGCTCCACAATGCCGGTTGCGTTGTCATGTTCTGCGCGATCGGCGATGCCCTGTGCCCAATCGCCTTTTTCAGTGCGCTGACGAAAGCACACCGGGCCACCCATCAATGACGATTGATAGCTGCCGTTCGGGCGCCGTGTAACGGTGCCTTTGTTTGATGTGATCTTCAGTGTGCCTTGGCTAATGGTCACATCTTTGGTGATCACGTAGACCCCAGCGCCATGATCGAATTCTCCGGTGATGGCCTGCACCACCGTTTCCTTGCTGCGGTCTGCGTTCTCGGCCAGCGCATTGGCGCAGAGCACCAACACAGCAATGCTGGCGACTAAAAGCTTGTTGTTCATTCACTTCCTTTCGGCGGTAACGTGACCGTGAAACCACGATCCGTTTGTGCCTGTTTTTGGTCCGCATTCACGCGCATTCCTTGCGTGATCATCACCCGATCACCGCTTACGGTGCGGGTTTGAGCGTCGGTTTGCGCAAGATGTGTTTTCGGGAACACGGTTAGCGTTTCGCTTTCGTAAGTGACCGCTTCGCGGCCTTCGCTTGCGGCTTGTTTAGCCACCACTTTACCGGAAAAATCCACCTGTTCAACCCCGTTCTTAACCGGGTCACTTTTCAAAACTGCAAGTGCGGCGTCCACTTCCATCTTAGGCTTACCGGCCGGTTGGCTCTCATAGTGCGGGCGCGCCACCACCGTGGTTTGATTGCCGGGGAAGTGGGTCGCGCGATCGCCAATCATGACGCTCTCAACCCGACCATCAGCCGCCGTGCGCTGAATCTTGAAATGCTCAAGAAAATGATCGGGCGCGGGTTGCGTCGAATTTTTTTGCGCACGTGCGCTCTCACTTACGCGAGCATCGAGCCAGAACGTGAGCAACGCAAACAGCCCAACTGCGAAAAGCGGAAACAGAGCGGCCAGCCGATCCTGTCGGCGACGCCCGCTGATGGCGCTCATCCTGCCGTTCCACGAAGATAAGGTTGCAGCATTTCGTCGAGTCGCCCCTGCACGCGCAGGATCGCCTCCACCAATTCACGCACCGCCCCGCTGCCGCCTGGAACAGTCGACAGCCAATGGGCCCGTTGCCGCACGGCAGCGGCGGCGTTCGGCACGGTTGCCGCCAATCCGGCAAGCGCCAGTGCAGGCAAATCGAGCCAGTCGTCACCGATATAGGCGGCCTCGTTTAAGGGCACGTTCCAGCGCCCGCAGATTGCAGTGAATGCGGTACCTTTGCTGCGCTCGCCGCTGATCAGCTCCACGCCCAGTTCGCTGGCTCGCCGTTCCACTGCAGGCCCGCCGCGCGCGGTCAGCAGCGCCACTTTCCAGCCCGCCTGTTTAGCCAGCGTGATGGCGAAGCCGTCAAGCACCGAGAACGACTTGATCTCGTCTGGGCCGAGATAATTTAGGCTACCGTCGGTAAGCACGCCATCGACATCGCACACCAGCGCGCGCACGCTGTGCATGCGGTCGGCGACGGTCAAAGGTGCGGCGGGTTTGGCCATGGGTTAGACGACCTTTGCCCGCAACAAATCAAACATGTTCAGCGCGCCGACCAAACGCTGGTTGGCGTCGAGCACTAACAGTTGCTGCTTGCGACTGGTTTCGAGTGAGCCGACCGCGTCAACGGCCAATTCATCGGGGCCAATGGTGACTGGATGTGCGGTCATGAAGTCCGCCACAGGCGCCGCATGGATATCGCCAATCTTTGCCAAACAGCGGCGCAAATCGCCGTCGGTGAACACACCGGCTAGCGTGCCGTCGACGTTGACCACTGCGGTCATGCCCATGCCTTTGCCGGTAATTTCGAACAGCGCTTGCGCCACGGTGGCGTCGAGCGGCACGGTGGGAATTGCGCTGCCGGTGCGCATGACGTCCCTAACATGGGTGAGGAGCTTTCGCCCCAGGGAGCCGCCCGGATGCGAGCGCGCGAAGTCCTCAGCAGTGAAGCCGCGCGCTTCTAACAACGCCATCGCCAGCGCATCCCCCAGCGCCATCGCCGCAGCGGTGCTGGCGGTCGGCGCGAGGCCCAGCGGGCACGCTTCCTCGGCCACGCGGGCATCGAGCGCGATGTCAGACTCGGTGGCGAGCGTGGACGCCTCGTTACCGGTGATTGAAATAATTTTTGCGCCTACGCGCTTGATCGGCGTGAGCAGCGCATTGACTTCGGCCACTTCGCCCGAGTTGGACAGCGCGATCACCACGTCATCCATCGCAATCATGCCCATATCGCCGTGACTGGCCTCGGCGGGATGAACAAAGAAAGCGGGGGTGCCGGTCGAGGCGAGCGTGGCGGCCAACTTGCGTCCGACATGCCCGGATTTGCCGATGCCGGTGACCACCACGCGCCCGCGCGAAGCCAAAATCGTCTGCACCGCGTCAACCATCGCTTGGCCAATGCGCGCCTCCATTGCTGCAATAGCCGACGCCTCGGTGGCCAGCACCGATTTAGCACGTCGCAAAATGGCGACAGCGTCTACTGCAATATTCATGCAAGGCAGTATAACGAGGTCGGCGTTCGGTGCCCGATGGCGGGGTAGCGTTTTCCCGGGGGGCGGGTGGGTTTGGGTTGGAGCTAACTGCACGAGTTGACCAACCGCGGTAAATATTTTGTGCCATAGCTTTTAGCTACAAAGCTTATTGCATGAGCCCTGAAGCCCCATTCTGCGGTTTATCAACAAATTATATTTTCTGCCGCAATGCCTTATTTTAAATGGCCTAAACGAAAAAGCTATTACTTCAAAAAGTGCGACAACAGCTGATTTTGAAAGCGTCGGCCGAGCTCAGTCGGCGCGATTTTGGTGTGTGAGCGCTCGATCAAGCCGTCGCGCTCGCCTTGATCCAAAACCGCGCTGACCAGCGAAATTGGATAGCCGGTGCGCTCGGCAAACCATGCCACTGGAAAGCCGTCGTTAAGCCGCAGTGCGTTCAGCATGAACTCAAAACCAATTTCGTCGCGCTTGATAACGCGGCGCTCGAACACGCAACTGGCGGGGTCTGCGCTTAAGGCTTTTTGCATGTAGTCGCGCGGCTGCTTGACGCGCTCGGTACGGACAATTTTTGCTGCTTCATTGGACCCGGGTGGGCCGCCCGGCATCGACAATTTGCCGTGCGCACCAGCGCCAATCGCCACGTAGTCGCCGAAGCCCCAATAATTCAGATTGTGTTGGCAACGCATGCCCGGTTTGGCGTAGGCTGAGGTCTCGTAATGCTCGTATCCGGCCGCTGCCAATAGCTCCTCCACCCGAGCCTGCATGTCGGCAGCCTGATCGTGATCCGGCAATGGCGGCGGCTTTTTGGCGAACACCGTATTCGGCTCTAGCGTTAACTGGTAGAGCGACAAATGCGGAGTCTGAAACGCCAACGCTTCGCGCACGTCCTGCTCACATTCAGCCATCGTTTGCGCCGCTCCGCCGTGGCTTAACAAGCGCGCAGCGGGTAGCGCGAACATCAGATCAAGATTGACATTACCCACCGTGGCCAGACCAATTTCAATGGCGCGCCGGGCCTCTTTGCTGTCATGCACGCGGCCCAGCGCTTGCAGATGCGCATCATTAAAACTTTGAATGCCAATCGATAACCGGTTGATACCGAGCGCCTTGTAGTCGGCAAACTTCTGCATCTCAAAGGTGCCGGGATTCGCCTCCAGCGTAATTTCTGCTTGGGGCGACAAGCGAGTTCGTGCGCGAACTCCAGCGAGGATTTCGCCAATGCCTTGCGCCGAAAATAAACTCGGCGTGCCGCCACCGATAAAAACGGTGTGGATTGTGCGCCCCCAAAATTCCGGCAGTTGCACCTCAAGGTCAGACATCAGCGCGTTGATGTATTCCTGCTCGGGCAACATTCCGCCTTGCTCATGCGAATTGAAATCGCAGTAAGGACATTTGCGAATGCACCACGGAATGTGAATGTAGAGGGAGAGCGGTGGCAGCACCGTGAAATGAGGGCCCAACATTAGGGTACCGTTACCCACGCCGAGTTTTTTGAGGTAGACACGAGTGTGACGATCAGTAGCCGTGAATCGAGTTATCAGGAAAGCTGAGCGTTTTTACTTCAGCCACATACGCTGACACCGCCTCATCAATGCCGGCATAGCCTTCCATAAAGTTTTTTACGAAACGTGGCAATTTGCCGCGGGTGATGCCGAGCATGTCGTGCAACACCAGCACCTGGCCTGAGCAGTCAACGCCGGCGCCGATCCCGATGGTGGGGATGGGTAGCAAGCGAGTAATTTCTGCAGCGAGTTCGGACGGCATCAGTTCGAACACCATCATGGCCGCACCGGCCTCGAACAGCGCTTTGGAATGCGCTCTTATCGTGGCTGCGGCTTCATCGGTTTGTCCCTGAATGCGGTAGCCGCCGAGCGCGTGAACTGATTGCGGCGTGAGGCCTAAATGAGCGCACACCGGAACACCGCGCTCGGACAGAAAGCGCACCGTTTCGGTGGTCCATCCGCCGCCTTCAAGCTTGACCATGTGGGCGCCGGCTTGCATCAACGTGGCCGCACTTTGCATGGCTTGTTCGGGCGATTGCTGATAGCTTGCAAACGGTAAATCGCCAACGATCCAAGCCGTTTTGTTGCCCGCAGCCACCGCGCGCACGTGGTAGGCCATTTCCTCAAGCGTCACCGGAAGTGTGCTGCTGTGGCCCTGCAACACCATGCCCAGAGAATCACCAACCAACAGCATTTCAACGCCCGCTTCGTCGAGCACGCGCGCGAAGGTGGCGTCGTAGCAGGTCAGCATGGTGAGCTTTTCGCCGGACCGGTGCAGCTCGCGCAGGCGATGCAGCGTGATCGGGCTGCGGGTGGTTGATTCGTGCGTTTGCGACGGCATTAGTGACTACTCAATTTCAGGTTATGCGCCAAGTTGTAGGCGCAACGAAGTCAACGCATCTTCAAGCTCGGCGACCTTCGCTTCAAGTGCGGTGACGCGATCAGCCAGTGCTGTTTCGCGATCTAGTTTTGACGGGGGCAATGTGGGTGCGCCCGCTTCCGGCAGCTCGCCGCCGAACAGCATGTGTTGCCACTTAGCAGCGCGCGCGCCGCCTTCGCGTGGCAATTGCACCACCAGTGGCGGCATGAGCTGGCCCATCGCGGAAAGTGTGTTTTCCACCTCCGCCAAATCAGCAAAGGCATGCAAGCGCTCAGCGCGTGAACGCAGCTCGCCGGGCATCTGCGCGCCGCGCAACATCAGCTCACACAACAGCGCGGTTTCTGCGCGTTGCAGCCCGAGGCGCTCGGCGAATGTTTCAGAATATTTTGGAACCCGTGTGGCGATACCGGTGAACAGTCCGGTAAAGCCTCGGTCGCGCAGGCGCTCGACGGCACTGTTAACTTCAGACTCAGACAATGCGGTCACTGGCGCACGATTATTCATTTGATTGCAGCCATTGACAATCGAGTTGATGGTTAACGGATAGGAGTCGGGCACCGTGATGCGCTTCTCGATCATAGTGCCGATTACGCGGGCTTCGATGGCGTCAAGAACGGCTTGCATTGGGTGCTCCAAAACGTTGTTGCATTTCCGCCAGCAACTTGGCTAGCGCCTGGCCGCGATGTGAGCGCGCACCTTTTTGATCGAGTGGCATTTCCGCGCCGGTCATGCCGAGTTCTACGTCGAGAAAATAAGCGTCGTAACCAAAGCCACCAATGCCGCGTGGTGCGTCAATAATTTCACCGTACCAACGGCCTTCAGCAATGATCGGTTCCGGATCATTTTCAGTCAGCACCAGCGCAAGCACAGCGGTGTAGTGCGCGCTACGGTCTGTCACGCCACGCAAATCGACGATCAGTTTCGCGTTGTTGTCGGCATCGCTTTTATGTTGGCCTGCGTAGTACGCCGAATTAACGCCGGGATTTCCGCCTAGGGCGTGAACACAAATGCCAGAGTCGTCAGCCAGTGATGGCAGGCCGGTATGACGCGCTGCATTGCGCGCCTTCGCCAGTGCGTTTTCAACAAAGGTGCAGTGCGGCTCGGGTGCTTCAGGTACGTTGAACGCACTTTGCGCAAACACTTCGATGCCGAGCGGTGCCAACAGCCGCTCAAATTCTTTGAGCTTTTTTGGGTTGCCGGTCGCGATGACGAGTTTGGAAATATCAATGGCCATACGTGGATAAAGTGCGTCTCGCGCAGCCTTCCGTTAAAGTGTTGTCGTCGCTGCCGGTGCGATGCGAGCCCGTTGTTCAGGCGCTGGCAATGGCCGCCACCTGCGCCGCATTGAGCTGATTTAAACCATTCGCCGCCAACGCTAGCAACGCATCCATCTCGGCGCGACTAAATGGCGCACCTTCCGCGGTACCCTGCACTTCGACAAAGCCGCCGTTGCCAGTCATCACCACATTCATATCGGTGCCGCAATTCGAGTCTTCTTCGTAATCGAGATCTAGCACCGGCATGCCTTGATAGATACCAACCGATACCGCAGCCACTGAATCAATTAACGGTGTTGCCGCCAGCGTGCCCGCTTTCACCAGTTGGTTGAGGGCGATGGCGAGCGCAACATAGGCGCCGGTGATTGACGCGCAGCGCGTGCCGCCGTCGGCCTGCAACACGTCGCAGTCGAGGGTGATTTGCCGTTCGCCGAGTTTTTTTAGATCAACCACGGCACGCAGGCTGCGTCCGATCAGGCGCTGGATTTCCTGAGTGCGGCCGCTTTGTTTTCCGCTGGCGGCTTCGCGTCGCGAGCGGGTGTGAGTGGAGCGCGGCAGCATGCCGTATTCGGCCGTGACCCAGCCCTCACCCGAGCCTTTTTTGTGGCCCGGCACGCCGTTTTCGACACTCGCGTTACACAGCACGCGGGTGTTGCCGCATTCGATCAACACCGAGCCTTCGGCATGCACCGTGAAATGCGGTGTGATTTTGACTAGGCGAAGTTGGTTGGCGGAACGGTTTGATGGACGCATACGGTGGCCTGAGATGAACAAGTGCGGCAATTGTAGATTCACGCCGCTCGCGCCTTTAAAGCCAGCGCCAGCCGTGGGCGTTAAAAAAGCGCACGGCACTGCGCAGAAAAAGTTTCAAATGCGCGCTACCTTTTTTCGCGGCATGACCGCCGTGATGAATGAGTGTGACGCCGGGGTCGCTCACCACGCGACCTTGCCGCTGCAAACGCAGCGACAAATCCAAGTCTTCGAAATGCAAAAAGTAGCGCTCATCGAAACCACCCACGGCGAGCAGCGCGTCGGTGCGACACAGCATGAACGCCCCTGAAACCAACGTGACGTCAGTCACGCCGTGCGCCGCTAAATCACGATATTCGTAGTGCGCCAAACGCCAGTCAAAGCGCTTTTTGAGCCACGCCGGCGCAAATCCACGCAGATAAAACACGCCAATGCTGGGCATGCGCTTTGACAAATAACCCGGATTGCCGCCGCCGTCACGTCCGACCGCACCCACCAACACCGTAGCCGTCTCGGCCAACGTGAGCAGGCCGTGGCGCAGCGCATCCGGGTCGATTTCAACATCGGGATTGAGCACCAAATGACTGTGGGCTGTGGTGGCGCGAATGGCAAGATTGTGTCCGGCACCATAGCCAATATTGCCATGACCCGAAACGATTGTCGCGTGGTCCCAACGCGTGCCTTGGGCGATGCCTAGCAATGCGCCGGCCAACCCACTGTGTTCGCTGTTGTCGATCAAAAACAGCTGCACCGCCGTGCTGGGTAATCGATCTGCCGCCAAACGCAGCGTGCGCAAATTGCGCAGCAGCTCGGCTTCGTCTAGTTGATAAACCACGATGCTGATGGAAAGAGAGCTCGCCATCATGGGCGCTGAGATCGACGGCGTAGCATTCGGTGACAACATGACCACGAGTGTATGAGAATGAATTCCCCTGAGCCAAAAGCCGATTGTTTCGCAGCAACCAACCTGGTCGCGTTTTGCCAGCAACTGTACCTTGCAAGCGGTATGCGTGAGGACATTGCGGCGACGTCTGCGCGTATTTTGGTGGAGGCTGATTTGCTGGGCCACAGCACGCACGGCATGGCGCTGCTGCCCGGTTATCTCAAAGCGCTGATCGACAAAACCATGCTGGCAGCGGGCGAACCGGTGGTTGAAAATCAGCGCACCGTGGCCCAGGTTTGGCACGGCCAGCGTTTGTCGGGACTGTGGCTGACTCAGCGCGCCATCGAGACGGCCTCGTTAATGGCAAAAGCGCACGGCACCGGCACCATCACCATCAAACACGCGCATCACATCGCCTGCCTCGCGGCTTATCTCGAAGCGCCCGCACGCGACGGCTTGATGGTGATTGTGCAAAGCTCCGACCCCTGCACCGCGAGCGTTGCGCCGCATGGGGGCATCACGCCGATCATGACGCCGAACCCGATTGCCATTGGCATCCCGACTGTGGGCGATCCGATCATGATCGACATCTCAAGTTCGATCACCGCCAACGGTCCGTCGATTCGCATGATGAAAGAGGGCAAGCGGGCGCCCGGCATTTGGTTTGTTGATAGCGAGGGGCATGGCAGCAACGACCCAACGGTCGCGTTCACTGAGCCCAAGGGCGCGCTGCTACCGCTCGGCGGGCTCGACGCGGGGCACAAAGGTTTTGGCCTGGGTTTGATGATTGAGGCGATGACCGGCGGGCTGTCCGGATTTGGCCGTGCCGACCCGCCGCAAGGCTGGGGGGCAAGCGTGTTCGTGCAGGTGCTCGATCCCGAGGCGTTCGGCGGCCGCGCCGCGCTAGAGAGACAAACAGCGCATCTGCGCGATATCAGTCACGCATCAAAGCCGCGGCCAGACGTCGGGCGCGTGCGGCTTCCCGGTGAACGAGGGCTGGCGCGAAAGGCGGCGCAGCTGGCTGATGGGGTCGAATTGCATCCATCGATCATGCCCGCGTTGGCTCCAGTCGCGGCGAGTTTGAACGTGGCGCTGCCTCTGGCTATCTGAGCGTGAAGTAAGCGTTTGCGGCTATAGCTTTGCCCGTTGACCGCCATCTAGCGTGGGTCAACAGGCTAATCGGCAGAAAGTCGATAACCCGCTTTCCGCGACACTAACCCTTTTAGGTAGGGGCTAGTGCGATAAAGCTGATCGCCTACCTAAACAGCTTAAATCGCGACGATCGCTTCAATTTCAAACAGTGCGCCTTTTGGCAGCGACGCCACGCCCACCGTGGAGCGCGCGGGATAGGGCTTGCTCAACAGCGCCTCCATCTTCGCGTTTACGGCGGCGAAGTTGCCGAGGTCGGTCAGAAACAGCGTCAGCTTCACGATGCCGCCGAGCCGTCCGTGCGCCGCTGCAATCACGGCTTGCAGGTTGGCGAGTGCCTGATCGACCTGCGCCTCGAAACCGTCGCGTAAATTGCCAGTGGCAGGGTCCAAGCCGATCTGGCCTGAGCAAAACACCAGCTTTTCAGCGGTGTCCATTCGGACGCTGACCGCTTGCGAATAAGGGCCGATGGCTGCAGGGGCGAGGTCAGTGTGAATAACTTGGGTGGGCATAAATTTCTCCGGTAAAAATGGCAGTGTGCAAGCGGTGCTTACGCGGTGGCGACGGGCAGCGCAAAATTATCGATGATGTGCTGCGCCGCTAACAGCAACAGTTACGTGCGCAGGCGCTGTACGATTTCAGCGGTGAGTGGGGCTTGGTTCATGGTGTAGAAGTGAATGCCCGGCGCACCGCCATCAAGCAATCGCTGGCACAGCTGGGTGATCACGTCAGCGCCGAACGCACGAATGGATGCGGCGTCGTCCATGTAGCCTTCCATTTTTAGCGTAATCCAGCGCGGGATGTCGATCAGGTCTTTCGCCGCGAAACGCGCGATCTTCGAAAAATTGTGGAACGGCATGATGCCCGGCACGATGGGAACGGTGACGCCCCGTTTGCGCACTTCATCAACGAAGTGAAAGTAGGCGTCGCCATTGAAGAAAAATTGCGTGATCGCCGAGTGCGCTCCAGCGTTCGCTTTAGTAACAAAATTGGCGAGATCCGCCTCAGCGTAACGGCTCTGCGGATGATATTCCGGGTACGCGGCGACCTCGATGGTGAAGTGATCGCCGTGCAGTTCGCGGATAAATTTCACCAAGTCGGTGGCGTAGTTAAAGTCGCCCATTGCGCCCATGCCGCTAGGCATATCGCCGCGCAAGGCGACGATACGGCGGATGCCTTTTTCTTTATATAGCGCGAGTGTTTCGGCAATGCTCAGCTTGGTGGCGCCGATGCAGGAGAGATGCGGTGCAGCCTGAAATCCAGCGTCAATAATTTCGAGTACGGTAGACAGCGTTTTTTCTCGCGTGGAGCCGCCTGCGCCGTAAGTTACGCTGAAAAATTCTGGGGATAATGCGCCGAGTTGCTGCGTGACCGCACGCAGTTTGACGGCACCTTCCGGCGTGTTTGGCGGAAAAAATTCGAAGGAAATATTGCTCATGTTGCGGTGCTACTTTTTAATTTTTTTGGTTGGGTTACAGCGGCACGTAAGACAGCGCTTTCGCGTGCGCGACTGTATTCGCAAAACGGGTGGGTCGTGGCGTTGCCTAGTGTGCTCATGCACGCTCTGCATAGACGAAAAATTCACGGTTGCCGTCGGTGCCGGTGATTGGGCTGTCAAAATAATCGAGCACGCGTAGCCCGGCGTGTGCACACGCGGCGCGAATCGTTGCTTCAACCACTGCGTATAGCGAAACATCACGCACGATCCCGCCCCGCGCCAGATTGTCGGCGCCCACTTCGAACTGCGGCTTTACCAGACTTAAAACGCGCCCGTTTGCCGACAACAGTGCAGGCCATTGCGGCAATACTTTGGTTAGTGAAATAAACGAAACATCGGCGACGATCAGGTCAAAACCAAGCAAAAAATCGCCTGAATAAGAGCCGCTCGCAGCGGTATTCGAAGCTGCGATAGATGGGTTGCGGCAAGCCGCTGCAACACAATCCTTCAATGCGGTCATCGACAGTTCTCGCGCATTCACGCCCTCAATACATGTCACTCGCACATCCGCTCGCATGCGCGGATGCAACTGATCGTGACCCACGTCGACTCCAACGACCTGCGCCGCGCCGCGTTGCAACAAGCAATCGGTGAAGCCGCCGGTGGACTGACCCACGTCGAGACAGCGCCAATGCGCCACATCCAGTGCAACATGCGTCAGCGCGCCGTCCAGTTTGAGTCCGCCGCGCGACACAAATCGGTCCAGTTCGCTGGCCTCGACTTCCAGCAACGAATCTTCTGCTACAGAGGCGCTGGGTTTGCTTAGCGCAACGCGTGAATTGCCTTTGCCTGCGAACACCAGCCCCGCTGCGATTAGACGCTGTGCCGCCGTGCGCGAAGGCGCGAGGCCGCGCTCAACGAGCAGCACGTCAGCACGCATCGATAGAAATTATTTAGGCTTTTTGCCGAACGGAATCAGCAGGGCCAGCGCCCACGATATCAACCCGTAAAGCAGGCCGCCGATGACCGCCGCCCAGAAGCCGTCAACCGTGAAGCCGTTGAGTAATTTGCCCACCATCCAGAACAGCAGACCGTTCAATACGAGGTAGAAAAATCCTAGCGTCAAAATGGAAATCGGCAGCGTGAGCAGGGTCAACACCGGGCGAATCAACGTGTTGACGAAACCAAGCGCGAACGCGGCGAGCAGCGCTGACACAAAGCTGGTGACTTTAATGGACGGCATGAAGTACGCCACCGCCATTAAAGCCGCTGCGTTAAGTAGCCAAACGATGAGTAAGCGGGTCATGGTTTTCTCCGGTTGCGTTACTCCC
>JACMNN010000202.1 GCA_014378555.1 Burkholderiales bacterium
AAAGCGTATGCCTGTCACATCACCGCGCATACTGCCATCGAATCACTTCGCACTTTGATGCAAGAGCGTGGCTTCGACGGCAACGATGTCGAAACAATAGAGTTGCAGGTCTCGGACAAAGTGTTGAGTCACCACGATATCCGCGCCCCTGGCAACATCATGCAAGCGCAATACAGCGTGCCGTTCTGCGTGGCGCTGGCGCTGCATCGTGACCCGGCAGACCCCGGCGCTTTCGACGACAGCGCCGTCGCTGATGCGCGCATTCTCGACAGCTGTCGGCGCATGGTTTTGCGGCCATGGGCTACCGAGCCCGCTAACGCCGAAACGCGCTCGTCGTGGTGCTCGCAGCTGCGGGTGACGCTTAAAAACGGCGAAACTTTTTACCGCGAGAGCGATAGCTTTGCCGGCTCCCCGGAACGCCCGCTTTCGTCAGCAGCGCTCAACGCAAAATTCAGTCGCCTGACCGCAGCCATGGTGCCGGCCACTGCAGCATCCTGGCTGCAACACATTGGCGATCTCGATGTGCTGCCCGATATGGCCTGGCTGACCTGAACGACAAACCTGTGAGCCATTTCTACCAAGGAAATCTATGGATGTGAAGCAACGCAGACGATGGCTCGAAGGGCTGGCTGCCACCGTTGCCGTGGGCAGTTTTGGCGGCTTGGCTGGCAGTCGGTCGGTGTTTGCGCAGCGCAATGCGGTTGCTGAATATCCGCTGCGTCCGATCCGATTGATTTGCCCGTTTGCTGCGTCCGGCGGCGTCGATCTCACGGCCAGAGCCATTGCCCAGAAGTTGTCAGAGACATTCGGGCAACCGGTCATCGTCGACAACCGACCGGGGGCGAACGGAACCATCGGTGTCGACTTCACGGCCAAGGCACCGTCCGACGGCTACACGCTGACCATGATCTCGTCGAGTCATAGCGTAAACGTCACACTACAGAGCCGGCAACCGTACGACCTGATGCGCGACCTGGTGCCAATCACCCAGGCGACGGTGCAACCCTACGTACTGGTGGTGAATCCGAAATCCGGTTTGAACAGCATTCAAGACGTGATTGCGTTGGCCAAAGCCAAGCCTGGTTTGGTGACCTATGGCTCATCCGGAATGGGCGGCTTCAGTCACCTCGCCGGCGCCCTGTTCGGCTCGATGGCGGGTGTCGAATTCACCCACGTGCCGTACAAAGGCGGCGCACCGGCGATGGCCGACGTCATGGGTGGCCAGATCCACATGCTGTTCTCAACCATTCTGCAATCGCACGGCCAGATCGCTGCCGGCCGCTTGCGCGCTCTGGCTGTCAGTACCGCCAAGCGCGCATCGTCCACGCCAACGATCCCGACCATGCAAGAGGCCGGTGTTGCCGGCTACGAGGTGGCCGGTTGGTATGGCCTGATGGCACCGGCCGCCACGCCCATTGCGATTGTCGAAAAGCTTAATCAGGCGACCTCTCGAATCCTGCACCTGCCGGACGTTCGGGCACGCTTGGCGGTCGATGGCTCTGAGCCGGTTGGCAACACGTCAGCGCATTTCGCCGAGCACATTCGGGCGGAAATCAGCAAGTGGCGCAAGCTGATTCGCGAACTCGACATTCGGGCCGACTGAGATGTCGTCCGAGCCACACTCACAACCACAACCGCACGAGCCTGCAAGCGGCCTGGCGCGGGCCTTTGGCCAACGCGTTGCCGCGTTTCAATTCAGCGACGTCACGCCCGCCGCGCTGCGTTGGGCCAAGGTCGGTATTTTGGACACGGTTGGCGTGACGCTGGCCGGGGCGCGCGAGCCGGCCGCGCTGATGTTGGCGCAGGTGGTCGGCCCGGCTGCCGGTGCGTCAGTGGTGTTTGGTTCACGGTTGCGAGCGTCGCCTTTTGACGCCGCGCTGATCAACGGCACCGCGGCCCACGCGCTTGATTTTGACGATTGCAACAATACGTTTGGCGGCCATCCATCGGTGCCCATTCTGCCCGCCTTATTTGCGTTGGCCGACGAAATGGGTGCCACTGGCGCCGACTTTATTACCGCCTACGTCGCCGGCTTCGAACTCGAATGCAAGCTTGCGCTTTCGGTGCATTTTCACCATTACAGCAAGGGCTGGCATCCCACCGCAACGCTCGGCGTGTTTGGCGCAGCCGCGGCCTGTGCCCGCCTGTTGCGGCTGACTGCTGAGCAAACGGCAACTGCCCTGGCGCTGGCGGCAGCAGGCTCGGCTGGCATCAAGGCCAACTTTGGCACCATGACCAAGCCGATGCACGTGGGACGCTGCGCGCGCGAGGGACTGTTGGCAGCACGACTGGCGCAGGCCGGATTCACCGCCAACAAGGACAGCGTTTTTGAGCACGAGCACGGATTTTTCGAGGTCTACAACGGCGCTGGAAATTACGATGCGGCACGAGGCATCCAAGCTTGGGCTGATCCGCTCGACATCGTGACGCCCGGCATTGCCATCAAGCAATATCCGTGTTGCGGCAGCACCCATCCGGCCATTGATGCGGCCATCGCGCTGGCACAGGCGGAGCGCATTGAGCCCGATCAGGTTGAGCGGGTCGATGTGTGGATTCATCCGCGCCGCTTGCAGCACACCAATCGACCAGCGCCGCAAAGCGATCTCGATGCCAAGTTCAGCGTGCAATATGTAGTGGCACGCGCGCTGCTGGACGGCCGCGTCACCCTCGAACATTTTGAGCAGCAGCGCTTCCGCGAACTGCCGGTTGCCGCACTGATGCAGCGGGTACACGCCGTTGGTTATGACGCTGATCGCTTCGCGCCTGACAATCATTTTGCCGGCGAAGTGCGCCTGTTGCTACGCGACGGACGGGTGCGCGCAGCCAAAGTCGAGCAACCGCTCGGACGCACCTCCGACAATCCGCTTCCCGATGACCGCCTTCAGGCAAAGTTTGAAGCGTGCGCATCGCGCGTGCTCGGTAACGATGCGGTTCGCGCCAGCGTCGCCACGTTTAAACGTTTTGAAACCCTTGCGGATGTGCGTGAACTGACACGCCATCTCGCCGCAGATTTGTGAAGTTGAGATCAATGAACATGCAAACAACGCACGACGTCATCGTAGTTGGCAAAGGTAACGCGGCGCTGTGTGCGGCGCTGGCTGCGCGCGATCAGGGCGCCTCGGTGTTGATTCTCGAGGCAGCCTCCGAAGCCGAGTCGGGCGGCAACAGCCGCTTTGCCGGCGGCGTGATGCGCTTTGCCTATGAATCGGTGGCAGACTTGCAACGGGTGACCGATTTAACCGAAAAGGAAATTGCCGAAACTGATTTCGACAGCAACACGACTTCCGAATATTTTGACGACCTGTTTCGCTTGACCCAGTTCAGAACCGACCCCGATTTGTCGGAAATTCTGGTGGCGCGCAGTCTGGAAACCATGATCTGGCTGCGCAGTAAAGGCGTTTGTTTTGTGCCCAACTACGGTCGCCAATCGGCCATGGTTGACGGCAGGCGGCGATTTTTTGGACGGCTGCCGATTGAAGTGTCAGGCGGCGGCGCGGGCCTGGTGCAGTATCTCGATGCTGCGGCCCAAAAGGCCGGGATTACGGTGGCCTACGATACCCGGGTGACCTCCTTGCTGTATGACGGTGAGCGGGTGTCTGGCGTCAAGGTCAACCAGCGCGGGCGCGCCGTTGAGTTCCAGGGCAAGGCAGTCATTCTTGCCTGCGGTGGCTTTGAAGCCAACCCGGAAATGCGCGCTCGCTACCTGGGGCCGGGTTGGGAATTGGCCAAAGTGCGCGGCACCCGGTTCAACCAGGGCGACGGCCTGAAAATGGCGCTGGATATCGGTGCGGCGCCGTACGGTAACTGGTCGGGTTGCCATGCGACCGGCTGGGACAGTAATGCCCCTGAATTTGGCGACGTCAACGTCGGTGATAAATTTCAAAAGCACAGCTACATTTTTGGTCTGCTGATTAATGCCAATGGCCAGCGCTTCGTCGATGAAGGGCTCGATTTTCATTCGTTTACCTACGCCCGTTACGGCGGCGAAGTGCTCAAGCAGCCCGGCCAGTTCGCCTGGCAGGTGTTCGACGGCAAGGTCAAAGGTTTGCTGCGCAACGAGTACCGCATCAAGTTTGTGACCAAGGTCAGCGCCAACACGCTTGAAGAGCTGGCTACCAAGCTGGACGGGGTGAATGCCGACGCCTTTTTAAAGACCGCGCACGCGTTCAATGCGTCGGTTAAAACCGAAGTGCCGTTCGATCACACTGTCAAAGACGGGCGCGGCACCACCGGCATCGAACCTATCAAATCAAACTGGGCGCAGGCGCTGGACACTCCGCCGTACGAAGCATTCCAAACCACCTGCGGCATCACCTTTACCTTTGGCGGCTTGCGCACTATTGCCCAGAGCGGGCAAGTGGTTGATGTTCATTTTCACCCCATGCCGGGCTTGTATTGCGCCGGCGAAATGGTCGGCGGTATTTTTTACTTCAACTATCCAAGCGGAACTGGGTTGGTTTCGGGCGCGGTGTTTGGACAAATCGCCGGTGTTGCGGCAGGGCGCGCCGCCACCGCCAAGGCTAGTGCCCGTACTGCTACGCGATCATGACCGATAGCAACGACAACACCGAGCAACGCCGCGTACCGCGTGCCGAGCATGCGTATCAGGAAATCAGGCGCGCGATTCGGCAGCGGCGGTTTGGGCCGGGCGATCGCCTGCGCGAAGTGGAACTGGCGCAATCGCTGGGACTGTCACGGACACCGGTCAGGGAGGCCCTTTCGCGCCTGCAATCTGAGGGACTGGCGGCAGAGAATTCACAACGCGGTTTCACCATTGTTGAGTTTGATCAGGCGATGGTCGCCGAGCTGTATTTCATGCGTGAACTACTCGAAGGTGCCGCCGCTCGGCTGGTCGCGACGTCTGCCGCAGACGCCGAAATCGACCTGCTGCGCGACATCCACCAGCAATACGCCGAGTTGACCGAACACGGCGACGGCAATGCACTGGCACAAAGCAATCGGCACTTTCACGAGACGCTGTGCCGCTGCGCGCACAACCGCTTTTTGTTGCGAACGTTAGAGCCGCTTTATGACGCGCTGGGACTGCTTGGCGAATCAAATCTGGCAAACCCAGTTCGCGCCCGCGAAAATTTGAGCGATCACGCCGCAATCGTTGACGCGATCAGTCGACGCGATGCCACGGCCGCTGAAGCACTAACGCGCGCGCATATTCGCGCCGCACACACCGCACGCATCAAAAAGATGTTCGGCCAGTCGACACGCCCATAGCACCTAGTCATCTTCCGGCGCGCTTCAGCTTTTTGCTGAGTGTATGGTTTTACGCGGTCTAGATGGTAGTTAAGCAGGTTATCGACATTGCCGATATTTTGCTTTCAGCCCAACACCTACAACAGTTTACGAAGTAAGCTGTTGGCCAAAAATAGAATACAAAATAATCGCACCGGCGGTGGCAACATTCAGTGATTCCACCCCTGCTGCCATCGGAATACGCAGACCTCCGGTGAGTGCAGGCAAGATGGCCGGGCTGAGGCCGTGGCCTTCGTTGGACAGCACTAGAGCGCTGTTCGAGGAGAATTTTGCGTCGAATAGCGACAGCGTTTTCACCACGCCGATGTCACGCGGCAAGGTGGCCCAGCGCTCGCCTTTAAACGCAGCGAGCGCAGCCGGCAGATCAACGTCTTCCAGCACCTGGGTGTGAAAGTGCGCGCCCTGTGCCGCACGCAGGGTCTTTACGCTCCAGGCGAAGGCGCATCCGGGCGACAACCAAACCTGCGCCACACCTGCCGCCGCCGCGGTGCGGATCAGCGTGCCGACATTGCCGGGGTCCTGCACCTCATCGAGCGCGAGCACGAAGCCTTGCGTCGCCAGCGGGGGCGTTGCCGGAACAGCAGCGATGGCAAGCAGGCCCGAGGGACTGACCAGCGTGGACAGCGAGTCGAACAGCGCTGGCGCCACCAGCACGGTTTCTCGCGACCGTTGCGCGAGCCCAGCTTGAGCAGGCGTAAGCGCACCATTGCCGTCGCCGTCACGAATCGCGGTGATTTCTAGTTCGCCCACGCGGGCAACGTAGCTTTGCGCGAGGTGTTCGCCTTCGAGCAGGCACATACCGTCGCGTTTGCGGGCGGGCGCAGAACGGGACAGTGCGGCGAAGCGTTTGACCAGCGGGTTGTCGCGGGAGGAGATGGATTTGAGTGTCACTATTTCTCGCTAAGCAGATTGCAACTCATAAGATTGTCCCGTTCAATCCGTTCGCCCTGAGCAAAGCGAAGGGTCTGACCGTTAATTCATCAGACCCTTCACTTCGCTCAGGGCGAACGGTAGCGAACTCATAAGATCGTCCCGTTCAATCCGCTTGCCCTGAGCAAAGCGAAGGGTTTGATCGTCAAATTCATCAGACCCTTCGCTTCGTTCAGGGCGAACGGTCGCGAACTCATAAGATCATCCCGTGCAAACCGCTCGCCCTGAGCACAGCGAAGGGTTTGATCGTCAAATTCATCAGACCCTTCGCTTCGCTCAGGGCGAACGGTCGCGAACTCATAAGATCATCCCGTGCAAACCGCTCGCCCTGAGCACAGCGAAGGGTTTGATCATCAAATTCATCAGACCCTTCGCTTCGCTCAGGGCGAACGGTCGCGAACTCATAAGATCATCCCGTTCAATCCGCTGGCCCTGAGCACAGCGAAGGGTTTGATCGTCAAATTCATCAGACCTTTCGCTTCGCTCAGGGCGAACGGTCGCGAGCTCATAAGATCATCCCGTTCATTCCGCTTGCCCTGAGCACAGCGAAGGGTTTGATCGTCAAATTCATCAGACCTTTCGCTTCGCTCAAGGCGAACGGTCGCGAGCTCATAAGATCATCCCGTTCAGTCCGCTGGCCCTGAGCACAGCGAAGGGTTTGATCGTCAAATTCATCAGACCCTTCGCTTCGCTCACGGCGAACGGTCGCAAACTCATAAGATCGTCCCGTTCAGTCCACTCGCCCTGAGCACAGCGAAGGGTTTGATCGTCAAATTCATCAGACCCTTCGCTTCGCTCAGGGCGAATGGTCGCGAACTCATAAGATCATCCTGTTCATTCCGCTCGCCCTGAGCACAGCGAAGGGTTTGATCGTCAAATCCATCAGCCCCTTCGCTTCGCTCAGGGCGAACGGTAGCCGCTGATGCTCGCGTGACTCGAGTCGCTACGGCTTTTTAGGCGCTGGAACCATCGTCGTCGTTGATGCGTTCGGAGTCGGCGCCGCAGGTGGTTGCAACTCCTTTACTTGAATCAGCGTCTCGCCTTTTTTGACCATGCCGAGTTCACTGCGGGCACGTTCTTCAATCGCTTCACCGGCTTTTTCAAGATCGCGAACGTCGGCCTCTAACACCGCATTTTTTTGCTTGGCTTCTTCGTTTTTGGCTTTTACGTCAGCCAAATCCCGCTCCAGCGCATGTGCCCTCGGCACTGAGCCTTTGTCAAACCACAGCTTGTACTGCACGCCCAAAAAGATGAGCGCAAGCACAGTGAAGATCATTCGTCCCTTCATGCTGTCGTCGGATGCTGGCGCGTGTGCAGCGGCATTCACTGACTATCGGGCAAAGCGCGAAAAAACGTCGCCGCCGGCGTAGCTCGCCACATCGCCCAAATCTTCTTCAATACGCAGCAGTTGGTTGTACTTCGCTGTGCGATCTGAGCGAGACAACGAGCCGGTTTTGATTTGACCGGCATTAGTGCCAACGGCCAAATCTGCAATCAAAGAATCCTCAGTTTCACCCGAGCGATGCGAAATGACGTTGCTGTAGGCCGCGCGCTTGGCCATTTCAATGGCAGCGAACGTTTCGGAGAGCGTGCCGATCTGGTTAATCTTGATCAGGATCGAGTTGGCGATGCCTTGCTTGATACCTTCGCGGAAGATTTTTGGGTTGGTGACGAAAATGTCGTCGCCGACCAGCTGCACTTTTTTGCCGAGCTTTTCGGTGAGCAGTTTCCAGCCGTCCCAATCGCCTTCGGCCATGCCGTCTTCGATGGAAATAATGGGATAGCGCGCCGCCCAGTCAGCCCACAGATCGGTGAGCTCTAAGCTGGTCAGCGAGCGGCCTTCGCCGGCAAGGACGTACTTGCCATCCTTATAAAACTCGCTCGCAGCACAGTCGAGTGCGAGCGCGATTTGCTCGCCCGGCTTATAGCCTGCGGTCTCGATGGCCTGCATCAACAGCTTTAATGCTTCTTCGTTCGATTTCAAATCTGGCGCAAAGCCGCCCTCGTCGCCCACCTGAGTCGGCCAGCCCTTACTGCCGATGAGTTTCTTGAGCGTGTGGAACACCTCAGCGCCCCAACGCAGCGCCTCTTTAAAGCTCGGCGCGCCCACCGGGACGATCATGAACTCTTGCAAGTCCACCGAGTTGTTGGCGTGTGCGCCGCCGTTGATAACGTTCATCAACGGCACCGGCAAACTCATCGGGCCTGCGCCACCGAAGTAGCGATACAGCGGCAGGCCAGCGTCTTCGGCAGACGCCTTCGCAACGGCGCACGATACGGCAAGCATCGCGTTGGCGCCGAGGCGGGATTTGTTTTCGGTGCCGTCAAGTTCGCACAGAATGTGGTCGATACGCGTTTGCTCTTCGCCATCAAGACCAAGCAGCGCTTCTGCGATTTCAGTGTTGATGTGTTCAACCGCCTTCAACACGCCCCTGCCAAGGTAGCGCTTCGGGTCGCCGTCGCGCAGCTCGATGGCTTCGCGTGAACCGGTCGATGCGCCGCTCGGCACGGCGGCGCGGCCGGTCGCGCCGCTTTCAAGAACGACGTCGGCTTCAACGGTGGGGTTGCCGCGGGAGTCGAGAACCTCGCGGGCGATGATGTCAACAATGGCGCTCATGGGTTTCCAGTAGGTGTCGCGTTAATGTTCTGTGTGCCGAGTGCGCGCGATTAAACGCCGTCCACCACAATCATGGTGAACTCAGCCGCACCTTCACGTGCGGCGCGCGCCGCAACGTACAGTGGTGAGTTGTAAAAAGCTTCGGCGGCCTCGCGCGTCGGGTATTCAATAACGACCACTCGCGGGCGTAGCCATTGGCCTTCCATGACCTTCGGATTGCCGCCACGCACCACGAACTTGCCGCCAGCAGCCTCGATCGCAGCAGGCGAAAGTGCCATGTAATTTTTGTATTTTTCCGGGTCGGTCACATTGACCGAGGCGATCACGTAGGCGGTCATAATTTGTGTGCTCCGACCAGTTGATGTTCAGCAAACGGGCGCGACTTGACGATACGGTCAAGCTCAAAAAGTTGTTCGAGCAGCGATTTCATGCGCGGCAGCGGCCACGCGTTCGGGCCATCAGACAAGGCTTGGTCAGGATGCGGATGCGTTTCCATGAACAGGCCCGCGACGCCAACCGCCACCGCCGCACGCGCCAGCACCGGCACAAATTCGCGCTGTCCGCCGCTGCTGGTGCCCTGCCCGCCCGGCAACTGCACCGAATGGGTGGCGTCAAATACCACCGGACAATGGCTCTCGCGCATGATCGCGAGCGAGCGCATGTCGCTCACCAAATTGTTGTAGCCAAAGCTTACGCCGCGCTCGCAGACCATGATCGTGTCTGCGCCGCCATTGGCCTGCTTGGCCTTATCGACGACATTTTTCATGTCGCCGGGCGCGAGGAATTGGCCCTTCTTAATATTCACCGGTTTACCGCAGGCAGCCACCGCGTGAATGAAGTCGGTTTGCCGGCAAAGAAACGCGGGCGTTTGCAGCACGTCGACCACGCTGGCGACCTCTGCGATCTCGTCGATCGAATGCACATCAGTCAATACCGGCACGCCGATTTGACGTTTCACCTCAGCAAGAATGCGCAGTCCGTTCTGCATGCCCGGTCCACGAAAGGTCTTGCCACTAGACCGATTCGCTTTGTCGTAGCTGGACTTGAAAATGAACGGGATGCCCAGCGCTTGGGTCATTTCTTTGAGCGCACCGGCGGTATCGAGCTGAAGCTGTTCGCTCTCTACGACACAAGGGCCTGCGATCAAGAAAATGGGGTGGTCAAGGCCAACGGTGAAGCCGCAAAGATTCATGCCTGCTCCACTAAGCCATGCGCGGCTGCTTGTCTTGCCGCAGCGGACAGATCGCGATGCGCCATTGCTGCGCCGACAAATGCCTTAAACAGCGGATGCCCGCCGCGCGGCGTAGAGTTGAACTCAGGGTGATATTGCACCCCGATAAACCACGGGTGTGTTGCCACTGGGTACTCCATCACCTCAACCAAATCCTGCACCGCTGAGCGCCCTGAAATTACCAGTCCCATGGCCTCAAACTGCGCAACGTAATTGCTGTTGACTTCAAAACGATGACGATGCCGCTCGTTGATTTCGCTGCTGCCATAAATATTGGCCGCCAGTGAGCCCGGCGTGAGCGTCGCCTTCTGAGCGCCCAGGCGCATGGTGCCGCCTTTGTCGGATGTTGTGTCGCGTTTTTGCACGGCACCTGTGGCGTCCTCCCATTCGGTCACCAAGCCGATCACCGGATTTTTTGTGTCATGGTCGAACTCGGTCGAGTGCGCATCAGCCATGCCGCAAACATCGCGAGCAAATTCGATGATTGCGACCTGCATGCCGAGGCAAATTCCAAGGTAGGGCACTTTGTTTTCGCGAGCGTATTTCGCAGCCAGGATTTTTCCGCCGATACCGCGCTCACCAAAGCCAGGACCGACCAAAATCGCGTCCATGCCCGCGAGCGGCGACGCGCCTTCGGCTTCAACTTGTTCCGACTCGAGATAGCGAATGTTGACGCGACAATCGTTGTGAATGCCGCCCGCTTTCAGCGCCTCGTTGATGGATTTATAGGCATCAATCAGCTCCACGTATTTGCCGACAAACGCAATGTTCACCTCACCGCACTTGGGTTGCAGCGTGCGCTTGACGATATTGGCCCAAGCTGCCAAATCAGCCGGCTTGGCAACGATGTCGAGCGTGTGCAACACAATTTCGTCAAGCAATTGCTCGTGCAGCATTTGCGGCACTTTGAAAATGGTGTCTACGTCAGGCACCGAAATCACGGCGCGCTGCTCGACGTTGGTGAACAACGAAATCTTTTTCTTTTCCTCCTCAGGCACGTTGCGGTCCGAACGACACAAAAGCACATCAGGAAAAATGCCGATTTCGCGCAGTTTTTGCACGCTGTGCTGGGTAGGCTTAGTCTTTAATTCGCCAGCGCTGGCGATGTAGGGCACCAGCGTAAGGTGGATGTAGCAACGATTGCGTCGCCCCACTTCCACGCCCATCTGACGAATCGCTTCAACAAACGGCAGCGACTCGATGTCACCCACCGTGCCGCCGATTTCAACCAACAATACGTCGAGGCCTTCACCGGCGCTTTTGATGCCCGCTTTGATCTCGTCGGTGATGTGCGGAATAACTTGCACTGTGCCGCCAAGGTAGTCGCCACGGCGCTCCTTGTTGATCACGTTTTGATACACCCTGCCCGACGTAAAGCTGTTGAGCGTACTCATCTTGCCAGAGATGAAGCGCTCGTAGTGACCGAGATCGAGGTCGGTTTCAGCCCCGTCGTCGGTCACATAGACTTCGCCGTGCTGATACGGACTCATGGTGCCCGGGTCAACGTTGATATAGGGGTCAAGCTTAACAAGCGAGACTTTGAGACCGCGCGATTCTAGAATCGCAGCGAGCGAAGCGGCGGCGATGCCCTTGCCGAGAGAGGACACCACGCCACCTGTGACGAATACGTATTTGGTCATAGGTCACCAGCGGGAAAGCCAAATTCTACCGGACCTTTAAGGGTGGCAAAGGGAATCGTCACGACAGTGTGCGCGGGTAAACTGGTCGCTGACCTAAGAATAGCGTCAAAATTTAAACGGTAGCGGCTTCCTTTAAGGGGCTCGCCGCGCGCAAACGCACAAATGCAATCAATCAGGAGCTCTTCATGGAAGACGTAGTCATCGTTTCAGCAGCACGCACAGCTGTTGGCAAATTTGGCGGCGCTATCGCTAAAGTAGCGGCCCCGGACCTTGGCGCAACCGTCATCCGCGCATTGCTTGCCCGCAGCGGCGTGTCGCCCGACTTAATTAATGAAGTCATTCTCGGCCAGGTGCTCACAGCGGGCAGCGGGCAAAACCCGGCGCGTCAGGCGGTCATCAAATCCGGTTTGCCGAACCATGTGCCCGCGTTTGTGGTGGGCAAAGTCTGCGGATCGGGGCTTAAAGCTACGCATCTGGCAGCGCAGGCCATTATGTGCGGCGACGCCGACATCATCATTGCCGGCGGACAAGAAAACATGAGCGCCTCGCCGCACGTGCTGCTTGGCTCGCGCGATGGCCAGCGCATGGGTGACTGGAAAATGACCGACACCATGATCGTTGACGGCCTGTGGGACGTGTTCAATCAGTACCACATGGGCATCACGGCCGAGAACGTAGCCAAGAAGTTTGAAATTTCTCGCGAAGCGCAAGACGCCTTCGCCGCTGCCTCGCAAAACAAGGCTGAGGCCGCGCAAAAAGCCGGCAAATTTAAGGACGAAATCGTCCCGGTCGAAATCGCCTCGAAAAAAGGCACGGTCATTTTTGATGCTGACGAATTCATTAAACCGGGTGTCACGGCCGAATCACTCGCCGCGCTGCGCCCCGCGTTCGATAAAGCAGGCACGGTCACCGCTGGCAACGCATCCGGTCTCAACGACGGCGCAGCGGGCGTGCTGATGATGTCTGCGAAAAAGGCCAAAGAACTCGGCCTGACGCCGCTTGCCCGCATTGTCAGCTACGCCTCGTCTGGTCTCGATCCTGCCATCATGGGCATGGGCCCGGTGCCTGCGTCTACGTTGTGCCTGAAGAAAGCCGGCTGGAAAGCCGCCGACCTCGACCTGATGGAAATCAACGAAGCCTTTGCCGGTCAAGCCTGCGCGGTGAACAAAGAAATGGGCTGGGACACCAGCAAAATCAACGTCAACGGCGGAGCGATCGCGATCGGCCATCCGATCGGCGCGTCCGGTGCGCGCATTTTGGTCACACTGATTCACGAAATGATTCGTCGCGATGCGCACAAGGGCTTGGCCTCGCTGTGCATCGGCGGCGGTATGGGTGTCGCGCTGGCCATCGAACGCTAAGCGCGGCGTCGATCTGGCCATCATTAAATTCTCATTGCGCCTACACGCAGAAGTTAATCATGCATCTCGTTTGCCCTGAATGTGGAGCGGTCAATCGCGTGCCGGAACAACGGCTGGATGATGGCCCGGTGTGCGGCACGTGCAAGGCGGCGCTACTGGCCGCGCAGCCCATCGTGCTGAACGATAGCAGTTTCAACAACTTCATCGCACGCACCGAACTGCCAGTCGTCATTGATTTCTGGGCGGCTTGGTGCGGCCCCTGCAAAATGATGGCACCGCACTTCAGCGAGGCGGCGAAGCAGATGCCGCGAGTGCGTTTTGCAAAGGTGGATACTGAAGCAGCAACGCTCACCGCAGCGCGTTTTTCAATTCGCAGTATTCCCACCCTGGTGTTGTTTAAGGGTGGCCAAGAAATAGCGCGGCAACCGGGTGCGATGCAGGCGGGTGACATCACGCGCTGGATCACTGCACACAGCTAAAACTCAACGCGGTATGCGCTCCCGATCAGAGTCGCGCAACTACAGGGCGGCGTCACCACAACCCGTTTAGCAGGCGCAATGCACGGTGGGGGCCACCGCGTCGCGACCGCCTGAACAGTGCGCGCCACAAATTTGGGCGCTTGACCCATTAACAAACGAACTGCGAATGGTTGTTTGAATCGCGCCCGGATGGCTTGCTGTCGGACCCTTCGCTGCGCTCAGGGCGAACGGAGTCTTTGTCTGGCGGTTGCTTTGAATTGCTGCTGTCGTTGTTGTTGTTGTCAAGTGGGTGGTCGGTGCCTGCTTGGGAGCTCGACTCATTAACAATCGAACCACGAATGATTGCCGGAATCGCACCCTGATAGCTTTGCTGTCGGACCCTTCGCTGAGCTCAGGGCGAACGGAGTCTTTGTCTGGCGGTTGCTTTGAGTTGCTGCTGTTGTTGTTGTTGTTGTTGTTGTTGTTGTCAAGTGGGTGGTCGGTGCCTGCCTGGGAGCTCGACTCATTAACAATCGAACCACGAATGATTGCCGGAATCGCACCCTGATAGCTTTGCTGTCGGACCCTTCGCTGCGCTCAGGGCGAACGGAGTCTTTGGCTGGCGGTTGCTTTGAGTTCTTGTTGTCGTTGTCGTGCTCGTTGTCGCTGTTGTTGTCGGGTGGATGGTCGATGCCTGCCTGGGTGCTGGATTGCTGGGTGGGGTGGTTTGCTGAGGCTGTATTTATTGCGCCAGTGTTTTGCTGTCGATCAGGTTCAACAATTCGCCCAATGTTTTGTACAGCGTGTGTTGGTTTTTGGCGAACTCGCGGGTTTCGTCGGGCGAGCGCACGAACGGCAGCGAACCGGTTTGCGCAGTCGCGGCGAGCCATGCCGGATCGGTGGCAACCAGCTTGAGCGCCGCGGCCAGTTTGTCGCGCACATCGTTGGCCATTTTTGGCGGGCCATACAACGCGCTCCAACCCACAATGGCTTCCATTTCGCCGTAGCCCAACTCGCGTGCAGTTGGCACATCGGGCAGCGATGGCATGCGTTCGGCCGTGGTGGCAACCAGCGCGCGTAATCGACCGGCCTTAATTAACGAAAAAAATGAGCCCAAACTCGCGCACGCGAAATCAGTTTCGCCACTCAGTAACGACATTGAGGCCTCGCCGCTTCCTTTGTACGGCACTTGCGTCGGCGTCTGCTGCTCGGTGAGCTTGAGCAGTTTGAATAGTTGCCGTGGCCCCATGTCATTGGTGGTCAGCGAGCCGGCGGTGCCGAAGTTCATCGTCTTGCCTTTGCTGCGCAGTGCGTTGGCAAGATCCTCAAACGTGTTGTAGGGCGATTTGGCATTAACGGTGCAACCGTAGGGATTGAGCTCCAAGGTGCCGATGAAGGTGTAGTCATCCCATTTGTATTTAGTGGTGGTTGGCATGATGGCGGGCAATATGGCCTGCGATCCGGTGCGCGCGAGCAGCAGGGTGTAGCCGTCCGCTGGCGCGGCAATCGCCTGCGAAGAACCGATGACGCCGCTGGCCCCGGTTTTGTTGATCACCACCACCGTTTGCCCCAACAGCCGCTGCGCAGCCGCAGCAAAATTGCGCGCCGCCACATCAGCGTCGCCGCCCGCGCTGTACGGTGCAATCAGCGTAATCGGACGATTGGGATAGGGTGCTTGTGCAACGGCAGCACTAGCCGCAATCAGCGCGGGTGCCGTGATCGCGACGCCGAGGCAACGCAGCAAACGGTTGCAGAGCGCGGCACCGCCACGATGGGTCAATTTAAAAGCCATAGCGTTTTCTCCTTGTTCGATTATGTTTTTGTAAATTGTCGTGCGCCGCCCTTAGTGCAGCGCGCCTTCATTCGCGCGCAGATTACGCAACACCATCACGCAATCTACGGCGACCGGCCCGCCCACCCCGACCATGACCGGATTCAGGTCGAGTTCCGCCAACACCGGTTGCATTGCGTCGGCCCAGCGCGACAAATCGGCAAGCAGGCGCGCGATTGCGACGCGATCAACAGCCGGTTGGCCACGGACCCCCTCAAGCAGTGCGCCCATGCGCAGTTCGGCAAGCATTCGCATCGCCTCATCAATGGCAAATGGCGCCCGCCGCCACGCCACATCCTTCAATACCTCAACCAGCACGCCGCCAAACCCCACCATCACGATCATGCCAAACACGGGATCGCGCTGCACGCCGATCACCAGCTCGATATGCCCGGTCGCCATCGCCTGCACCAACACGCCGTGCAACCGCGCCGCGGGCAGCTGTCGCGCCGCGTTCTGCAGCAACTGGTTAAAGCCGCCGCGCACAGCGGCCTCGTCGTTGAGCTTGAGCAGCACGCCGCCAATTTCAGTTTTGTGGGTGATGTCGGGCGACTCAATCTTGAGCGCGACCGGCCCAGATGCCGCACGCCACAGGGCAACGGCCTCGTCTTGCGTCTGCGCCAGGGCCACGGCGGCCAT
Organism: Burkholderiales bacterium; assembly: GCA_014378555.1. Taxonomy (GTDB): domain Bacteria; phylum Pseudomonadota; class Gammaproteobacteria; order Burkholderiales; family Casimicrobiaceae; genus Casimicrobium. The sequence goes on from JACMNN010000202.1 coordinate 15,976, forward strand.
CGGAACGCCCGCCGCGCGCAACCACGCGGTTGCCTGCACGGTGGCTTGCACGCCCTCAATCATTGCACCCGGCGGTCTAAACGCCTCCCCCGGCAACACTTTGTCATGCGTCGTTGAGCGCTGCTGAAACTCGTGGTGGCGGGCCAGCGCGCTGGCCGCTTCAACCGCGCGTTCGCCTGCGGTGTAGACCACGATTCCCAGCGCGCGAAGGGCCGTTAACGCCGCAGCGGGCGCGGCGACCCAGCACACAAACACTGGCTTGGTGGTGCGCGCCTGAATCTCGGCAAAGATGCGGACCAACGTATCGACGTGGGCGGTCATCAACTGCAGCCAGACGATGCCGATGTGCACATTGGGGTCGTCCATCAGCGCAACAACCGCCTCGCGCAGCAACTCAGGCCGCGCCACAAATTGACCGGTGACGTCGACTGGATTGCCGGCGGCACCGAAGGCAGGCACCACCTCGGCCAGCCGGGCTTGCGTCGAGGCTGCTAGCTCGGGCACGGTCAGCCCCATTTCTTCGGCGCGGTCGGCCATCATCACACCGGCCCCGCCCGACTGGGTGGCGATACCAAGACCGCGTCCCGCGGCCACCCGCGGCTGGCTCAACGCCTCCAACATGTCGAGCATCTGCTCTTCATTGCGCGCACGGAGCACACCGTACTGCTTGATCACCGCGTCAAACACGGCGTCTTCCACCGCCATCGCGCCGGTGTGCGAGGCCGCCGCCCGAGCACCGGCCGCCATGCGTCCAACCTTGGTCAACACCAGTGGTTTGCCCAGCGCTTGGCAACGCTTGGCCAGGCGCACCAACGACGCGCCATCGGTGAGCCCTTCGAGATAGCCCGCAGCAACGCGGATTCGCGGGTCCTCGATAAGGTTGGCCATGATCTCGCTGAATGCAAGGTCGATTTCGTTACCGGTGTTGATGAAGTAGCCCAAGCCCAGACCGCGCTGGCGGACCAGTGCGGCAATGGCGGTGCCGAACGCCCCGGACTGGCTGACAAACGCGATCGGCCCCGGTCCGGTTGGGCCATCTGCGTATTGACTAAATGTGGCGTAAACGTTGTCAAAGGCGTTGACAAAGCCGAGACAGTTTGGCCCGCACAGCACCACCCCTGCCGCCCGCGCGCGCTCAGCTAACAACGCCTCTAGTGCCTGACCTGCGGCGCCCATTTCCCCGAACCCGGAGCTGAAAATAACTGCGGCGCGAACACCGCGTTGTCCTAACGCTTCAATGCTGGCGATGACCTCGCTGGCCGGTACCGCAACGATGGCCAGATCAGCGGCTTCTGGCAGCGCTGCAATGGTTTGATAGCAGGGTAGCCCGGCAATTTGCGGGTACTTCGGGTTAACCGGAAGAATACGCCCGGCATAGCCTTTTTCTATCAGGTGCTTGAGCGGCCGACCGTTAAGTTTGCTGAAATCCGACGACGCACCGACCACCGCAATAGAGCGTGGACGGATCAATCGCGTCACTACCTCAGCGCGGTTTGCTATGAGTTCATTCATGATGCATTGATGCCATTAATTAGCAAACGCGGAGATGCCGGTTTGGGCACGACCGAGCACCAGTGCGTGGATGTCATGAGTACCTTCGAGCGTGTTCACAGTTTCCAAATTGAGCACGTGACGAATCACATGATATTCATCGGAAATGCCGTTACCGCCGTGAATATCACGAGCGACACGGGCAATGTCGAGCGCCTTGCCGGCGCAATTGCGTTTCAGCAGGGACACCATTTCTGAACTGGCATGCCCCTGATCGCGCAAGCGGCTCAAGTGCAGGCAGGCGTGCAGCCCAAGCGTGATTTCGGTCTGCATATCGGCGAGCTTCTTTTGCACCAGCTGGTTTGCGGCCAACGGGCGGCCGAATTGCTTGCGGTCGAGCGCGTACTGGCGCGCCGCATGCCAGCAAAACTCTGCCGCGCCCATCGCGCCCCAGCAAATGCCAAAGCGCGCGTTATTCAGACACGAAAAAGGAGCGCCAATACCGCGCGCGCCGGGCAAACGTTGCGCCTCGGGAACAAACACGTCGTCCATCAGAATCTGACCGGTCGGCGATGCGCGCACCGAAAACTTGCCGTCAATTTTGGTCGTGGCGAGCCCCTTCATGCCGCGCTCGAGGATGAAGCCTGCCACCACGCCCGCATCGTCTTTCGCCCACACGATCATCAGGTCAGCAATCGGCGCATGGGTGATCCAGGTCTTGCTGCCAGACAGGCGATAGCCGCCCGGAGCCTTGCGCGCGCGGCTGGTCATGCTGCCGGGGTCTGAGCCGTGATCAGGCTCGGTGAGCCCAAAGCAGCCGAGCTTTTCGGCACGCGCCATGGCCGGCAGATAGCGTTCCCGCTGCTCCTGGCTGCCAAACAAATAAATCGGCAGCATGCTCAGCGTGGTCTGCACCCCGAGCGCTGAGCGAAAGCTGGTGTCGACGCGCTCGAACTCGCGCGCGATCAGGCCGTAGCCCACGTAGCTGATACCTGCGCAGCCGAAACCTTGCAGGGTGGCACCGAGAAATCCGAGCTCGGCCATCTCACGCATGATCTCGATATCAAACGTTTCATGGCGGTTGGCCTCGAGAATGCGTGGCATCAATTTGTGCTGTGCGTAGTTGCGGGCGCTGTCGCGAATCATCACCTCTTCTGGCGTCAGCAGATCGTCGAAACGGAGCGGATCTTTCCAGTCAAACGGCACATCGCGCATACCGGCGTTGCGCAAAACCAGCGGATCGGGGGCGGCCTCTGGCATGGTTTTCAGCCCGCCGTTGCGGGTTGCAGAGCAGGGCGAAACTTTGGAATGCCAGCCTCGTCGCTGATGTCCTCAAAATGCACGTCAACCCGCATGCCGATGCGGATGTCTTCGGCGCGACACCCAGTGACCTGACCGTACAGGCGTGCCCCATCGTCGAGATCGATCAGGCACAGGATCAACGGCATTTCGGCGGCCCATGCCGGCGAATTCATGGCGACGGTGCGTGACACCGTGTACGAGTAAACCGTGCCAGAGGGTTTGGCTGCGGTCCACTGCAATTCGCGACTGCCGCATTCAATGCACCACGGCTTGGGGTGAAAATTAAACGTCGCGCAGCGCTGACATTTTTGCAGCACCAACTTGCCGTTCTTGGCGGCCGTCCAGAACGGGCGGGTCAGATCGGTGATGTCCGGAAGCGGTTTGCTTTGACCAAGATCAGCCATGATTCAGGGCTCCGTTCCGAGGATGAGGGAAATGCAACTGCGACCCGGCCGACCATACGGAATGCCACCAAATCCGCACGCTGCACCGATGTTCGCGTTTTTGACCTGGCGCACGCCAGCTTCACCGCGCAGCTGGGTGACCGCTTCGACCAACGGCATAAAACCGCCGATCGCGCCGCCCGGCTGTCCGCCCGAAAGTTGCCCGCCATCGGTTGACATTGGAAAGTCGCCGTTGAAGCTTAGATCATGCTCCTCAACAAAGCGACCGCCCTCACCTTTATTGCAAAACCCGAAGTCCTCAATGGTCATCATTGCAATGAACGGATAGTCGTCGTAGGGCTGGAAAAAGTTGATGTCTTTATGCTGCACACCGGCCATTTTCATTGCCTGCGGCGCGGACTGCACGAAGCCCGTGGTGGTGATGTCTGGCAGTGCGCGGGAGCCGTGGTAGTAGTTGTTGATCTCGCCGAAACCGCGCAGGTAAACCGGTTTGTCGGTGATTGAGCGCGCCGTCTTTCCTGAAGTGACGATGTAGGCCAAGCCACCGTTAACAATAGGCACACAGTCGAGCAGTCGAATGGGATCCGAGAGCATTCGCGAATTCATGTACTCATCGAGGGTGAACGGCTTGCGGTAAATTGCACCGGGGTTCAGCGAGGCGTGGTACCGGGCCGACACCGCAATTTTTCCGAGTTGCTCGGACGTAAGCGCGTGCTCGTGCATATAGCGCGTCTGCACCAATGCAAACTGTGCGCTCGCGCCCATCACGCCAAACGGTCCCTGAAAGTCCCAATACACGCCTCGTGTGCGCTCTGGCGACAGCGGCAAACCGGGGGCGACTGATGGAATGTTGAGCGGTGTATCTGCACCCACCACCAACACGCGATCAACAATTCCGGCATGGATCATTGCCGCAGCGCGAATCAGCATCGACGCGGCCGAGGCGCCGCCTTGATCAGCGCGTAGCAAAACCTGCGGGCTGATGCCGAGGTTTTCTGCGGTGGCGGCAGACCAGTTAACGGTGTGTGCCACCTCGGCGTGCGACACGCCCAAGCCTTGTCCGTCAAAGTCATTTTTTGACATGCCGGCTTTCTGCAGCGCGAGATCGGCCGCCCACGCGATGTACTCGTCGACATTGAGCACCGGCTCGCCCGGTTTGGCGCGGCTATAGGGCGTTCGCCCGTAGCCAACGATGGCAACTTCTCCTCGCACGACTGCTCTCCTTGTTTTCTATTTGCGGCAATTGTGAAACCGAAGCCAACATTCAGCAACTTTCATTATTAAATAAGCAATATTCAAATCATGAATACCATTTCGCCAATCGCTTGCTCGATTGACCGCCTTGTTTGTCACCGGTGAACTGCCCCTTATGAACTTGCGCGCGCTTGACCTGAATCTGTTGCTGATTTTTGACGCCATCTACATCGAACGCAGCATTTCCCGAGCCGCGATCAAGCTGCACTTGTCACAGCCCACGGTGAGCAATGCCCTCGCCCGATTGCGCGAACGACTGGAAGACCCGCTGTTCGAGCGCAGTTCGCAGGGCATGTCGCCAACGCCAAGGGCCAAGGCGCTTGCCGAGCCGATCCGCCACGCGTTAAATGTGCTGGAACGGGGATTACGTGGCGATGCCAGCTTTGATTTCAGCCATTCCGAACGTGAGTTTGTGATTGCCGTCGAGGACTATGGCGAGACCATCATCCTGCCTCGCGTCATCGATTGGTTGGCAAAGGTGGCGCCGAGCATCCGCATCAAAATCAGGCCCGAATCAAGCGCCATGCTTAAGACCGAGTTGCGCGATGGCGAAGTCGATTTGGCGCTTGACTATTTCGTGTTGCGACAACCGGGTTATCGCAGCGCTTGCGTGTTGACCGAAACGCTGCTGAGTCTGTCGCGCCGTGACCACCCGAGCGTTGGCGAACGGCTTAGCCTTGAAACCTATTTAGCGCTACGCCATGTGGTGCTCGCGGCGCGCACTCCGACCATGCCGATGATTGATCTGGCCTTGTCAAAACGCGGCTTGCAGCGGCAGATTGCAGTCACCGTCCCGCATTTCCTGTCGATGCCGGTGATGGTGCAAAACTCAGACATGATCTGCACCCTGCCGCGACGCATGGCACACCTCTACGAAAATCACTTTGGTCTGAAATCACACAGCGTGCCGCTGCGCATTCCGAAGTTTCCGGTGTATCTGATTTGGCACGAATCGTTGGAGGGCGACAGCGGACACCAGTGGTTTCGCAAGCATTTAGTTGAGTTTTGCCAGCGGTTGTAGCTGTCAGGGCTCGAGCGGCGAACCATTCGAGCAACCCTCCTCCGGAGACCCACGCAGGGGTCGCTAAACGGGTTGTGGCCACGCCTCGAAGTCGCCTCTTGCAGCGCACCAATAACAGCACCGCGCCGAGTATCCATTGATAGTCGCAAAAGTGCCGCCAACATCAACCTTGAAATCACCAAGAAAGAATCAAATGTTTCAGCCTACTATTCGAGTTGCCGCACATGCGCTACCGTCCACATTGCCCGCGCATTCGATGCCGGCGTTTGCTACGACGATGCTGTTGCTAACCGCCCTGCTCCTGGGATTTTTACCGGTAACCGCTATGGCCACTGAAGAACCAAAATACGAAGTGATCACTAAAGACGGTGACTTCGAGCTCAGGCAATATGCTTCGATGGTGATTGCCGAGACGTTCGTTGCAGGCAGTCAGGATGAGGCGTCTAGCCGTGGCTTCAAGGCCATTGCCGGTTACATTTTTGGCGATAACAAGCGCGCCGGCCAGAACGCCGAGAAGATCGCGATGACCGCGCCGGTCAGCATCGAAAAGCAGAACGCTTCGCAAAAAATCGACATGACCGCCCCGGTGGTTCTCGAACAGCAGGATGAGCGCTGGCGCGTGCACTTTGTGATGCCATCGCAGTACAAATTGGCAGATTTGCCGAAACCCAATAACGCGGCGGTTGCCCTGCGAGAAATTCCCGGCCGCAAGGTTGCAGTCGTGCGCTTTACGGGATGGGTCGGCGCGGACAAGGTCGCCGCTCAAACCGCAGCGCTGCGCGACTGGATTGGCGCGCGCGGCATGACCGGTGTCACCGCCACCCAGCTTGCCCGCTACGACCCACCTTGGACGCTACCGTTTATGCGCAGGAACGAAATACTGATCGAGGTCAAGTAAGCCCAATTCATTGCAAAAATGCGCACGCACAAAGTCAGGCTGTCGCATACTTGATACAAACTGGGCGCCTTCGACCCAGTAAACAAGGAGGAAACATGTCAAACCCCGTTACCCGCATCGCAGTAATTGCTGCCGGCGCGCTGCTTTTGTTGGCACCCAGCGCACAGGCGCAAAACCTAAATTTGCTGTGCAGCGCCACCATCGACTGGTGCGAGTTGATGAAGAATAAGTTCGAGGCCGAGACCGGCATCAAAACGGCGATGACCCGGCGCAGCTCTGGCGAGTCGTACGCGCAGCTTCGCGCTGAATCGGCCAACCCGAAGATTGACGTGTGGTGGGCGGGCACCGGGGACCCGCATTTGCAAGCCGCCGCCGAAGGGCTCACCGAGGTCTACAAATCGCCCGCACTAGCCAAGCTGCAACCGTGGGCCAACAAAGTCGCTGAAGCGTCTGGCAACCGCACGGTAGGCATCTATCTCGGCGCGCTCGGTTATGCCTACAACGACAAAATGCTGGCGTCGAAAAAATTGGCTGCGCCCAAATGCTGGAGCGACTTAACGGATCCGAAATACAAGGACGAAGTGCAGATGCCCGACCCCAATTCGTCGGGTACCGCCTACACCATGCTTGCCACGTTGGTGCAATTGATGGGCGAAGAAAAAGCGTTTACCTTTATGAAGGCGATGCACAAGAACGTAAATCAATACACCAAAAGCGGCGTTGCGCCATCGCAGGCGGTGGGCCGTGGTGAAACGCTGATCGGCATTTCGTTTATGCATGATTTGATCGTGCCGAAACTAAGCGGTTTTCCGGTGACGCTAGTTGCGCCATGCGAAGGTACCGGTTATGAAATCGGCTCCATGAGCATCATTAAAGGTGCGCGCAACATGACCGAGGCAAAGCGTTTCTACGAATTCGCGTTGCGACCCGATATTCAGTCACTCGCGCCATCGGTGAAGGCGTATCAAATTCCGTCGCACGTTGATGCCAAAGTGTCTGCTGAATCGATCAAAGCGAGCGACGTTAAGCTGATTGATTACGACCAAGTGAAATACGGCTCGCCAGCGGTGCGCAAAGCGCTGCTGACGCGTTGGTCAAACGAGATTTCTGGAGCGCCGCGCTAATCCGGTCCCCTCTCCCGCAGCGCGGGAGAGGGCTAGGGTGAGGGCGTTACCTCGCAGAGCCAAGTTGACTAGGATGCCATCGCCCTCACCCGCCCTGTCGGGCACCCTCTCCCGCGCTGCTGGAGAGGGACCACCAAAATTGAATTTACCTGTGACCATTCAATGACTACCGTCGAAGCCATCCAAGATCGCTATCTGCTCGCACAAAAAATTGCCCGGCAAGCCGGTGCGATGGCACTGCACGACTTTAAAAACCGCGATCAACTGGTGGTCGAATCTAAGGGCACGCAGGACGAAGTAAGCAGGGTTGATCGCGATACTGAAATTTTTCTGCGTGACCGCATTCTTGCTGCATTTCCCGACGACGGCATACTCGGCGAAGAAGGCGGCGACGACAGCAACGGTAGGCCTGTCGTCTGGGTGCTGGACCCGATTGATGGCACCGCCTGTTTCGTCAACGGCATGTTTTCGTGGTGCATCTCGATTGCGGTGGTGGTTGACGGCGTGCCAAGCATCGGCGTGGTGTTCGATCCGAACGCCGGCGAAATGTTTCACGCCGTGCTGGGCAGCGCAGCGCTGGTCAACGACCAAGCCATTCGAGTCAAAGAAGTTGCCAACTTCAAAGGTGGTGTGATGGGCGTTGGCTTTTCGCACCGCTCACAGCCGGAACAATTCACCCCGTTCCTGCACACCCTTTTGGCCAGCGGCGGCATGTTCATCAGAAACGGTTCCGGCGCGCTGATGCTCTGCTACGTCGCGGCCGGGCGACTGATTGGCTATTACGAACCGCACATTAATTCGTGGGATTGCTTGGCGGCGATCGTCATCGTTGAGGCCGCAGGCGGCCGCTGCAACAATTTTCTCGGCAACGGCGGCATGCATCATGGCAATCCGATTCTGGCTGCGGGCAAAACGCTGTATCCAGTACTGGTCGGCATCGTTGGGCGCGATATCGATTAGGGTTAGAAACACGCAGATTAATGTCATCCTGAGCGCGGCGAAAAATCACCTCGCATGCGAGGACGACTGTAAGTCGTTGAAATCATTGCACGTCGCGTGATCCTTCGCTTTTCGCTCAGGATGAAAAATTGATTAAATACGTGTTTTCATAGGCTAGAAAAATCCATGTGGTGATGCACGGAGTTGCCGACGCGAAAGGGCGCGCTGCAGCGCCCACACGCCACCGCTGCAGCGCAGCGCCAACGGCACATGCGCTACGCTGCGGGCTCCTGCACTTTGTTTCTTCCTTCTCATGTGGAAACGTCGAATTCTGATCGGTCTTGTCGCGGTCGCCACGCTCGGTGTAAGCGCCTGGTTTTTGCTGCAACGCTACGCGCCAAATCTGGCCATTGAATTCACCGCGCAAGAGCTGCAAACGCAGCTTGCAACGCGCTTTCCGATTCAGAACTGCACACTCGTCGTGGTGTGCTTCGAGGTGACCGCACCGCAGCTTAAATTGACCGAGGGCTCGGATCGGATCGCGCTCGCCGCCGACCTGTCCGCCACGCTTGGCCAACGTCGCTATCCCGGAACGTTGGCGTTTTCCGGCAAGATTCGCTACGTCGCTCAAGACGGTGAATTTTTTCTCGATGACATCGAGGTTGAACGCTTCGAGCTCACCGGCGTGCCCGCCCATTACTCCGAAATGCTGCGCAGTCGTGGCCCCGCCCTGTTGCGCTCAGTCCTTTCGTCGCGACCGATCTACACCCTCAAAAGGGACACGCTGCAACAGCGTCTCACCCGCATGGCCATTCGCGACGTTCGCGTGGTAAATGGCAAGCTGCGTATTTCGATGCTGAGCCCGCGCCCATAAAAAAACGGATTAATTAATTTGTCATCCTGAGCGGAAAGCGAAGGATCATGCGCCATGCAATGATTTCACTGACTTACAACCCTCCTCGCATGCGAACTGATCCTTCGCCGCGCTCAGGATGACATTAATCTGCGCGCCCTTAGTAACGCAGCGCAAGCCGCTTCAGCGCATTAACATCCACCTTCACTATTCTCAGAACGAACAAAGCTCATGACCAATCTCGCGCCCCTCACTAACCACCAAGTCCGCTTAGCCGCCCGCCCGGTCGGCCTACCTACGCGCGACGGCTGGAGCTTCAGCACCGAGCCTGTAACCGAGCCGAGCGCTGGCGGCATCGTCATCAAAACGCTCTCGCTGTCGCTCGATCCGGCGATGCGCGGCTGGATGAACGAAGGCAAGAGCTACATCGCGCCCGTCGGCATCGGCGAGGTCATGCGCGCCGGCGGCATCGGCAAGGTGATCGCCTCGGCCAACCCGAAATTTGCGGTGGATGACATCGTCACGGCGGGCCTCGGCGTGCAGCAATACGCCGCCTTTGACGAAGCCGGCATTAAGCAAGCGGGCGTCGCCAAAATCGACCTGCGCATGGGCAGCATCACGCAGTGGCTAAACGTGCTCGGCATGCCCGGCATGACCGGCTATTTTGGGCTGATGGATGTCGGCCAACCGAAGGCGGGCGAAACCGTGGTCGTCTCCGGCGCGGCGGGTGCTGTTGGGCAAACCGTCGGCCAACTTGCCAAGATCAAAGGCTGCCGCGTGGTCGGCATCGCGGGCGGCAAAGCCAAGTGCGATTGGGTAGTCAACGAGTTGGGTTTTGACGCCTGCATCGACTACAAAGGCGGCTCAGTGCGCGACGGCTTGAAAGAACATTGCCCCAAAGGCGTCGACATTTATTTCGACAACGTAGGCGGCGAAATCCTCGATCAAGTCCTGGCCAAAATCAACCGTAAAGCGCGCATCATCATCTGCGGCGCCATCTCGCAATACAACAACACCACAGCCATCCAAGGCCCGAAAAACTACCTCTCGCTACTGGTCAACCGCGCTCGCATGGAAGGCATCGTCGTGTTCGACTACGCCGACCGCTACCCCATCGCAATTGCCGAAATGGCCGGGTATTTGAAAGACGGCAAGATGAAATCAAAAGAAGACATCGTGGTCGGCATCGAGACGTTTCCTGAGACGCTGCTCAAGCTGTTTAATGGTGAGAATTTTGGGAAATTAGTTTTGCAGGTGGCGGCTGAGTAAATTTGTTTCTGGAGAATTACTGGAAATTTGACTTGGCTATTTGTTCAATGGACAAAAGCAGATGAACGAACACAAACCAACTCCACTGCGCCCCCTGAAAAACTCCAGATGCACACGCAACCGCTGTTTGCCGAAACCAACGTCGACGCGCTGCATCGCCTGATGCACGCCTACCCGCTGGCCACATTGACGACGATGACGTCATATGGGTTCGAGGCAAACCTGCTGCCGCTTGAGCTTGTTGCGGCAGGCGGCTACGGCCTGCTGCAAGGCCATGTTGCTCGACGTCACCCGTTGTGCGCCGATGCCGTTGAAGGTGTAGACGCAATGGCCGTCTTTCAGGGACCTAACGCTTATGTCTCGCCGAGGTGGTATGTGAACGGGCAGCGCAGCGGCCGGCTTGCGCCAAGCTGGAATTACGTGGCCGTCCAAGCCCGAGGTCGTTTGCGGCTTATCGACGATGAGGCTTGGCTGCTTACGCACCTCGCCGCCCTCACAGCGCGACAAGAGGCACATCGTGAACAACCCTGGTCGCTGAACGACAGCGCCAAACAGTTCGTGACGGACGCGGTTCAGGGCTTGATCGGCTTTGAGCTCGAGATTTTGACGTTGAGCGGAAAGCGTTTCCTGTCGCAGCAGCGCACAGAAGCCGACCGTCAAAGCGTTGTCCATCATCTGGAACGCGAGGCGTCCGGAATGGCGCGGGACGTGGCGATAATGATGGCGCCTTAAGCGCAACGCGCAAGATTTCGTAGGGCGGAACGCTTGCGGTTCCGCCTTGTTACCTCGCCGAAGGCTGTTTGATCGCGTCGACTGCCATGCGACCGCATTCGGCGGAACCGCAAGCGTTCCACGCTACGCCACCGCACACACACGCTCGGGGTCAGGTCTTGCATTGATGCATTAAGCCGATGGCTTGTGAGCAGGAACGCTTGCGGTTCCGTCAAATCCAGCGCAATTGCTGAAATGGCCAGGTATTTAAAAGACGGCACGATGAAATTAAAAGAAGACATCGTGGTCGGCATTGAGACGTCTCCCCGGACGCTGCTCAAGCTGTTCAATGGTGAGAATTTTGGGAAGTTGGTTTTGCAGATCGAATCGCAGTAGCGACCTGGCTCACACGTGGACGCCACGCAGTCGCCATCCAAAATTTGAAATAGACGGGACAAATCGCTAGGTGAGAACGTTACCGCCGTTCACCAAACGCCATTCGACTGGCGGCCCCTGGGCTCAGTTTGGTTGGTATCGCCGATTGCTTGACAACCGTGCAAATTACGCTATCGTCCCGAGTGTTATTCGGTGCATCGCTTTCACAACATCATGAAGGAGAAGTAAATGGGAACAGTAACTGTCCGATATGGCTGGCATGTTAGTCAGCAGGCTGCCGCAGTCTCCGGTTCGGGATTTGGCACCCGCTGGTTCCAGGGAAAAGCACTGACTGGCAATGTGACCGGCGGGGCCCATAATCTGCTAACAAAAGACATTATTTTCTATGGAAAGGGGCGTGGCGCGCTTTACGCAATCGTCATGAAAATGAAGGAATTGGAATCGGTAAAGATTCGATGTGGGATCCGTAAGGGCATGGAAATCGAATCCTTTGAGACGTCCGAATACGGTGGCGGGATGGACGAAGTGCGGCGCCAGGCGACCGAGGCGGACATCGTGCGAATGCCCTATTACCTTTACGCTTTCCCGCACGATGCGCGGGCCAACGCCTTTAATACCGAGTTGTTTAGGCTCGTGACGACTGCTGCAGCTTTCGGATCGTCTTCGCAGTATGTGGCCGACATGGATATTCTTGCGGGAGACGTCGTCAGTTCCGCTCTAGTGCTGAAGGATAAGATCACACAGTTCCGTGCTGGCGCCGACTCTCGCAGTGATTTGAAAAAAGCAATGAATGCAGATGAGGTCATGGTGCTCCTCACCAGCAAGACCCGTAACGGCGGCCCGTATCTCGCCAGCCATACGCATACACACACCATGCCCACGCTAGCAAAAGACATTTACAGTGCGATGCAGCAGGCCAAGTAATTGACCGATTCGCGGACCTAGGCGGATTCGTAGGGTGGAACGCTAGCGGTTCCGCCTCGTCACTTCGCCGAAGGCTGCCTGATCGCGTGGTTCGATTCACGACCGCATTCGGCGGAACCGCAAGCGTTCCACCCTACGGCCACACACAGACACACACACTGCGGGTCAGGTCTTGCGTAAATGCATCAAGCTGATCACTCGTGCGCCTGAACGCTCGCAGTTCAGTTGAGCTCAGCCCGTAGGGCGGAACGCTTGCGGTTCCGCCGTGTTGAATCATCGAAGGCGCATCACTCGTTAGGCTCGTAACGCGGCCGCATTCGGCGGAACCGCAAGCGTTCCACCCTACGGCACTACGGCACCGGATCATCAGCCTCCACCGTTTCAGCAGCGCCTTGATGAGTGAGCGTGTTGCGAATAAATTGCTTTTCGTAGTGTCGGTTACGGCGATTTTTTTTGGCGATTGCGCGCTGACCCAATCGCTTGTCGAAAACGAGTTCACCGAGGCGACTCAAATCACTCAGATTGTGGATCTCATTGGGTGAATTACGGCGTGGCATTTCGTTATTTTAAAAGCGGCTTCTTGAATAGAACGCCTGCGTTTCCACCCAATTATGTCGCCAAAATTTTCAGCTCGCCGGGCCCTAATAATCGCTCGGTTTTTTGGCAAAATTTGGTTTCCGAAAGTACGGTATTGTCAACGCCCGCCAAGCGCACAAGGGTGTCGCCGCTCGCGTTCAATAGCAACTCATTAAATGTACCGGTCTTACTCCAAAACATCAATATCTTGCCGTCGCGCTCATACCAATAGCCGCGCGGTGCAGTGCCGACGGCGCGGGCCTTTGCATTGGCAGGACGGTGCTCCGCAACTTGCATTCGTCCGTCAGCATCAAGATGGTAGTCGACCGTTTTTGCGCCGTATTGCATCACCCACCAACCGGGCAAGGTTTGGCTAGTTTTCGCCGTTGCTTTTGGGTCGTCATCGGTCTTGAAATGAAGCAGCGTGTAGGTCCATGTGCCTGCACCGAGATCCCAGTCGCGATCGTCAACGTTGTCCGGATGCCTGCTGCGGGTGTGGCAGGTAATGTACTTGCCCGACAGAATTAGCGCGCAGTGATGGATTGCTCCGTTCAGCGAATAGAAAATCATGTCACCGTCTTGCAGCATCTTCGATTCGAAAATACGATCGGCCATTTCGTAATTCACTTGCGTGGCAAAGGTCTGGGTGTCCGCACGGGCATACAGAATGCGATGCAAGCCGGGCGCGCTATTGGTGTCCGACGACACGCCTGCGGTACCTAAGGCGGACGATACGTAGTGTGCGCAATCAAGCAGTCCCTCGTCGGGGTGGGTGAGTTGAAACTCCTCGCTCGCGAGATCGCGCCGGCGATGAAACTGCTGCGCCTTAACCATTGCGTCGGGCCGCACCAGATAGAGGCCTTCGCCATCGGCTTCAACTGGCTCGCGCAGAAATACCGCTCGCCAGCTGGCGTAATCCTTGACGCCGCGTTTGCCAAGCACCACCCGCGCGGCTTTAAGGTAGTGCTGATAATTGACGCCGGCCACACGCCCATCCGGGCAAGGCACGCCCCAGTAAGTGCGGCAATATCCTCGAACGGAAGCACGACTGAGGCTCATAAATCACTTTCGTGGTTACAGAGATTTTTTAGACGAAAAAGCTGCGCGGAATACGTGACCAACGAAGTCGAGACCGCCTTGGCTCCCGGGAGCCATAACCACACCCTGACCGGGCGTCGGCGCTTGATTCACGTGCCGCTCCAATAAGCTGATGGCGAAACCGCAGCGTGTTTCGAATAATGGGAATTAAGATTATTAGCTAACTAAGCGCCTGCTACATTTAGACGAAATCAACGGAGATAACCATGACTAAGCTGACCACTCGTCCTGAACTTTGTGAATCCATGCCGCGGCGAGCCATGCTGCGCACTGCGGGCGCGGCACTGGGGGCGGCGGTGTTGCTGCCGCATTTGGCCCATGCGCAAACGGCACCGGCGGTGCCGGCGAGCACCATCACTAATCCGCCACGCGATTTCGGCCCCGGCGGTGCGCCGACTACTTATTTCACCGATCCTGATGTGCTGACCGTTGACCCGGAATTTGGCGGCGTGTCGCAGGTTAATTCAGCGATTCAGCGGCTGTGGACCGGTGCGCTGTGGGCGGAGGGGCCGGCATGGAATTCGGTGGGGCGCTATTTGGTGTGGAGCGACATTCCGAACAATCGTCAACTGCGCTGGCTGGAGGACGACGGCCACGTGAGTGTGATGCGCACGCCGTCGAACAACAGCAATGGCAATACCTTTGATTTTCAGGGGCGCCAGTTGTCGTGCGAGCACCTTGGCCGGCGCGTGGTGCGCTACGAGTTGGACGGCTCGGCCAGCATCATCGCGTCCACCTTTAACGGCAAGCGGCTGAATTCGCCCAATGACGTGGTGTCACATCCCGACGGCAGCTACTGGTTCACCGACCCCCCTTACGGCGCCCAGCTCTATGAGGGTACGGCAGACGCGGCGGGCGGCCCGGCCAATGGCGCTGGGCGCCTGAATTCACGGCTCGGCCAGCCACCCGAATTTGGCGGTTACAAGCGCGAATTGCCAACGGCGGTCTACCGCGTTGACAAGAGCGGCACCATGACTCAGGTCGCGGGCGAAGACATTACGCCGGATCCAAATGGACTGTGCTTCTCGCCTGACTACAAAAAACTCTACGTGGTGAGCACCGGCAAGGGCCCCGGCGACACCGGGCCAGGCGGCAAGGGCGACATGTACGTATTCGACGTGGGTGCCGACAATAAGCTTAGCAACGGAAAGCTGTTCAGCGATTTCATGGTCGACGGTATTAAATGCGGACCGGATGGAGTTCGCGCTGATGTCAACGGCAACCTCTGGTGTTCAAGCAACGCCGGTCGGGCGCTCGGCTACAGCGGCGTTACCGTGTGGAATCCGCAAGGCAAACTGATCGGACGCATTCGGTTGCCCGAGATTTGCGGCAACATTTGTTTCGGCGGCCCAAAACGCAACCGCCTGTTCATGGCTGCAAGTCAATCGCTATACGCGGTCTACACGTCGACTCAGGGCGCCGCGCCGAGCTAAGAGCAGCGCCAGGTCACAGGACGCGCCGCGCT
The DNA here is from genome assembly GCA_014378555.1 of Burkholderiales bacterium. GTDB lineage: Bacteria > Pseudomonadota > Gammaproteobacteria > Burkholderiales > Casimicrobiaceae > Casimicrobium. Next base: position 31,701 of record JACMNN010000202.1, read on the forward strand.
AAGGGCCGCCCCGCGTTTTATTCGTCACCCCGGCGGAGGCCGGGGCCCATGCCCTACGCAATCAAAAACTCGCACAGTGCGTGGATTCCGGCCTGCTCCGGAACGACGAAAGAGTGAATAAATTCACGCTTTCAGGGCTTTGGCGGCGAGGCGGGAGGGCTGATGACTCCCAACCGTTGCCCCTGAGGCAATGCTCGCCACTACCCAACCGGTTACGCTACGCGATCGCCAGCTCGCCGCCCAGCGCTTCTATCAGCTCAGGAACGAGCTTACTTAATTCACCAGTGACGATCGCCACGTCGGAATCAAAGCGGTCTTCGGCTTTGCCGGTGCTGTCGGGGCCGTCGAGTACGCCGTCGAGAAATTTGAGTTTTTTGACTTGCAACAGGTCGTTCAAAACGAACGATACGCGCCCGTTCCACGTCAGCGCAAGCTTGGTCACCATCTTGCCGCTCTGAATGTGTTTGCGCACTTCTTCAACGTTTAGCGTGTGCTTTGAATAGCGCACCACGCCTTCCGAATCATCGGTTGCTTTCAGCTCGCATTCGCGATCTACGTCGAAGCGGCCGGGTACTTCGTGGCTCAGCAGCCATGCGGCCATTTGTGAACCTGGCGCGCTGGTGGTCTGCACTTGAGTGATCACCAGACCATCGAGCGAGCGCAACAACATGGCCACAATTTCATCGGCCTTAGTCTGGCCCGCAACATCCATCACCAACAACCGTGCGGCTTGGTCAATCCACACGATGGTGTTTGAGATGCGGGTAAACGCCTTGGGCAGCAGGTCGAGCAGCGTTTCTTCGCGCAGGTCTTTTTTCTCCATGCGGCTGAGTTTTCGGCCTGTGCTTTCCTCTATTTGTTCGACGCGCTCTTCAGTGCGTCGCTTGACCACGTTTGACGGCAACACCTTTGCCTCGGTGGTCAGTCGCAGTATTAACTGACCACCGACCGATTCAACCAACATGGCGTGCTTTTCGCCGCGCGGTTCAGACCATCCGACCGATTTTTCTTGGGTGGGGCTACAGTCGCGAAAACGCATCTGCGCGAGGCCCGCTTCGATCTGCGCGGTAGTCTTTGACCACGACGGCTCAATGCGAAACAGCATGAGGTTTTTGAACATAAACGCCCTTGTTTGTAGATTTGTTTTCGGGCTAAAAAGGTACAGAAGTACGCAAGCGCCGTGACGGGTGCGTTGGTTGCACCTTCGCCACCGATTTTAGAGAAGGCGGCTGCGCATCACCCCGGTTCTGCTGCGAGCGGCGTCTGGCGGAGTGCGGGAGCAGTTTTACTGCGACAAGTTGCGGCGCGCCTTAAGTCGTGCGGCGCTGTGGCAGCATCTTTTTTACAACGCTCACCAGCGCAAGGGCGATGGCTCCGGCGATGATGCCCGCCAACCCGTCGAGCAAGGTTGGGACGATGGCCGAGAGCGGCGAGCCTAAGCCATTTGCGAACGCTTCGATCCAGTGATGAATAACCGGAATGCCGTGGGTAAGAATGCCGCCGCCCACCAAAAACATCGCCGCAGTTCCAGCGATGGACAAAAATTTCATGAGGTACGGTGCGGTGACCAGAATGCCGCGCCCGAAGCTGCGTTGCGCCCTGACCCAAGCGCCTTCGCCGCTCTTTTTGCTCAAGGCTAGGCCGCCATCATCGAGTTTCACTATGCCCGCAACCAGTCCGTACACGCCAATAGTCATGATGATGGCGATGCCGGCCAGCACGCTCACTTGGGTGAGAAAAGACGACTCGGCAACGGTGCCCAAAGTGATC
>JACMNN010000203.1 GCA_014378555.1 Burkholderiales bacterium
GGCAAGGTGATGTGGCGAGCGCTGCAAGAGCGTGAGGTGGTGGTGGCCGTTAAGTAGCGTCGCTGGCCTGCAGTTGGCCGCTGAAAAAAGCGGCTTATAGCGGCAAAACCAGCGACGACAACTACGGACCCAATAATGGTCGTTTAACTCCGTTCGCCCTGAGCGGAGCGTTGGGTCTGATCACGCATCAAACCTTTCGCTGCGCTCAGGGCAAACGGGTTCGGACGCTAAACGAACGGTATTGACTACGGACCCAGCTTGGCCTGAAGTCGCTGAAATTCCACGTTTTCTGGTTGTAGTGCCAGCGCTTTTCCGATGGCGGCCTTGGCTTCTGGAAAGCGCCGCGCGTCAGCGTGTATTCCCGCCAGTCCGTAATACGCGATGCCGTTCGGGCCTTTCGCGATGGAGTCATTGAACGCTGCGAGTGCCGCTGGACGATTGGCTTTAGCAAGCAAAGCGAAGCCCAGCGTGGCGCGAATTTGCGGATCGGCATTGAACGCGGCGGCTGCAAATTCCGCGTCTGCTATTGCCTCATCAAAGCGCCCAACTTGCAAGGCGGCAGTGGCGCGTTGCCTGCGCAGCGCGGCAACTTCCTCAACCGATGGTGATTGCCCGAGCCCGGTGCTGAAAGCGTCAAATGCCGCCTGCGGCTGCCCTAGAGCAACCAACGCGGTGCCGCGATTAAGCGACAGCGCTGCGCTGAGCTGCCCGCGTGTCTTGGCGCCGTCGAACGCCTGCAGCGCCTCGGCCGCGCGACCGCCAGCAAGCAAGATAGTGCCAGCGTTAAGTAATCCCTCACCGCCATCACCAAACGTTGTGGCGCGTTGATAGTCGCGCAGCGCACGCGAATCCTGCGCTATTAGTTGATACGCTTGGCCGCGATTTAAGTAGGCGCGCGACTTGCCGATCACGAGTTCGGGCGGCAGCTTGGCAACGGCATCGCTCCAAACGCTTAAATCAGTTCTCAAGGAGGTAATGCGATCGGTGGCCTGCCACAAGAACACGGCAGCCACCACCACGGCCAGTCCCGCCAAGGTTTGCCGCGATATTCGACTCGCCAGCAAATAAATCACGCCGGGCACGGCAATCGCCCACAAATAACTGCGATAGAGCACGAACGGGTCTTGAATCCACACCGTCGAAAATTCCGACACGAACAACACTAGCGGCGTGAACAGGCAAAAGCCGAGCAGTGCCAAGCGGCCACGATGGCGCAGCATCAACACCACACTAACCGCCAGCAACGACAGGTAGCCGATGACGCCGAGCAAGTGCGGCACACTGGTCAAGCGCGTCGGAAAGGGCGGCCGCAGGTCGATCGACATCATGCCGGTCGACGGCAAAAACCAGCGATAGCCATACTCGAAAAAAAGCCACATCTGATTGATAATCGACAGCGGATAAGCCAGCGCCTTTACGCCCGGGGCCAGCACATTCATCTGCTCGACATAAGCAATTGAGGTCTCGTCAAACGGCGTGCCGATGATGGCGCTGTAACGCCGATACAACAGGTAGGCTACAACCGCGGCCAGCAACAAGCCAATCGCGCCAAATTTGTCCAATTGTTGCCGCGATGGGCGCTTGACGATGACGATTAACGCCACGGCCAGCGCCGGCAATGCCAGCGCATATTCTTTTGACATCATGGCGAAGGCATAGGCGACTACGGCCAGCAGCCAGTAGCGATGCCGTTGCGAGGCAAGCGCCTGCAACACCGCCCACAGCGACAGCACGCTGAACAACGTGGCCATCAAAATCGAGCGTTGCGTAAGGTAGGCCACCGCGTAAACGGCGTTTGGATTGATTGCGAACCAAGCGATTCCGGCCAGCAGCGCCCACGGTCCATGCTGGTTGTCGGTATCGTCTGACGACAGTTGCAGGCTGGCCAAAAGCTTTGCGTAAAACGCCCACAACATGGCGACTACGGCGGCATGCACGCCGATATTGACCAGCCGTTGCAACCACCACGCGTCAGGGGCGGCGGCTTGCAACCAACTAAACGTGCTGTAGGAAAGCGCACGCGGCTTTAGCGCCAGCGGATTCCAGTATTCAGCAAAGACTTGCCCGCCGCTCAAAATGTTGTCGTCGAACACCAGCGCGTTGCCAAGCGACGGCAAATACACAATCACCACCATGACCAGCAAGGCGGCAAAACACAAATTTACGGGTGTCCGCAGAGGGGTTCCGAGGGATGTTTTCAAAACAATTGGGGACGAGTTCAAGCCAGCCGCGATGTTAACGCGGGCGGCGAATGGCGCCGAATCGATTCGGCGTGGTGTCCGTTGGCGGTTTTGCAGCGCCGACACAGCGCTCATCGAAGCGGCGCCGAGAATCGCGGTCAAAGCGCGCTCGCTCAGCCCCGCAGATAGCGTTGCGTGGCCTGTAGCTGCTGCAACGCCTCGCTGCACTCGACAACCGTCGTCTGGAAGCGCAACAGCGTCTGCTCCGGAGTCGATGAGGTGGTGAAAGCAGTGGCGTCCTCCCGTGCCGCGTCGACAGCGCGCTTCAGACGCTCCACCACGGCGCCTAGCAACACGTCAAAATGCTCGATCGCGGCCGCAGTGGGCACCTGCAACGGCAACACAGCAAACTCGGGCGACGGTGCGGAGCAATTAAACATTAGCTTCACGAATTTGTCAGTTTGAGGGGATTGGGTCACAGTCCTGCATCAAGGTTGATTGGCACACTTAAATGTAGGCGCGGCGCGGTCAGACAATTGTGTAAAAAGACATGTTGCGCTGTGATTTTTTCGCGCGCAAGGAGACGACTGCGATGACTGAACACCGATGTAACCAGTGCCCGCTGCGCGCGTTGCCGCTGTTCCTGGCCAACGGCAAACAGGAACTGCAACTCGTGCAATCGCTAAAGATGCGCGAGCAACGCTTCGCCGCGGGCGAAACACTCATTTTCGAGGGTCAGACTGATGCGCCGCTGTACACGCTACTAAGTGGCTGGGCGTTCCGTTTCAAAACCTTAAGCGATGGTCGACGGCAAATTTTGAATTTTTTGTTGGCTGGCGATTTCATCGGTGTGCAGCAAAAAATGGGCGATGCGGCAGCCCACGGCGTGATCACCTTGACCGACTCTGTCTTCTGCGTGTTTCAACGCGACTCGCTATGGGAGCTGCATCGACAATCACCCGCGATGGGTTTCAACATTACCTGGCTCACCGCGCACGAAGAATCGCTGGTTGACGACACCTTGCTTTCGGTCGGCCGACGCAACGCCGAAGAGCGCATCGCCACGCTGCTGATCCTGCTCTACAAGCGCGCTGCCGCATTGCAAGCTGACGGCGGCGCGTCCGGCGTGGCGTTTCCACTCACGCAGCAACACATCGCCGACGGCCTCGGTTTGTCGCTGGTGCACACCAACAAGACCCTGCGCAAGCTAGAGCGCCGCGGCCTGCATCGCGTTGAAGACGGTCGGCTTTTCATGCGCGACGTCAAGGCACTGGTGCGGCTAGCTGATCTTTACGGCGATGGCAAGCCGCCGCAACGCCCGCTGATTTGACGTGACAGACCGCAACGCTGCCAATATTTACGCTAAGGAAACAAGGATTACTGTCATCCTGAGCGCGGCGAAGGATCAGTTCGCATGCGAGGACTTTTGTTAGTCATTGAAATCATTGCATGTCGCCTGATCCTTCGCTTTTCGCTCAGGATGACAAATTGAATAAATCCATGTTTCCCTAGCAACCGGTGCCTACCGCTTGTCGCGGCGTAAACGCAGGCCCTTGCGTGATTCGCGTCCAGTACGACGTCCACGCCGGTGAGCCTTCGGGCCACTGTTGCAAAAATTCGCCATGCCAGCGCGGCACGTCAAACCTAACGGGCAGCAACGACACATACACGCCGCGAAACTCGACCTCATGCACCGTCTCATGCATGGCAGGTGTGAGCCCAATTCGCGTACACAGCCCGCAAAGATCACCCGCAAAATTGGCCATGCCCGCCGCACCGTTGTTGACCACCCAGCCACGCGCGCTCAGCCCTGAGTCCGCCAATGTGAACGGGCGCATCGCAGGCGCGCAGGTGTGCGAGCTGGCAAACAAATCCACCTGCGACAGCGCAAACGCCGCGCGCAACCAAGGTGCTGCGGCAGGATCGTCGAGTTCGCTCACGTCAAATCGCCAACCGGCGAGCGAATCTGCGTCGCCGTGCACCACAGCGATGCGGCAATCACCCACTTGATAGCGCGCGAACATGGGCAACCGGGCAATGCGCGCAGCCAATTCGGGATGACGTTGCGCGGTGGTCTTCAGCCGTGAATGAATGACATTCGAGCGCTCGACCACGCCGCTATCAACGCTTGCCGGATAAGCGCAGCCGCAGCCCGCATCAGTATCCAGCGCATCAAATTCGGCCTCGACATTACCTTGGATCGCGTCATGCGCGAGCACGCGCCGATTGATTTCGGCAAACGCTGGGTCAGCAATGTTGAACCAGTTGAAATCGCCGTTAAAGCACAGCGTCGCTGGCATTGATTCGGCTCCAGCCATCTGCTCAATGGCATCCAGCGCGCCCAGGTTGCCGTACAGTCCGCCGATGACGTAGAGCGTTTGCGCCTCACGTGGCTCGATCTGCGCAAGGGCTGCGGCGCCATAGCGATAACGTAGCGGGCACACGCGGCCCGGCGCCACTTGCTGTATTTCGGTGACTTCCATCATTTCATAACTCCTCGCAACTCGCTCGCGGTCATCGCGGTGGCCTTGACGTCCGCCACTACCTGCCCGCGGCGCAAAACGATCACACGATCCGCGAGACGCGGCACTAAATCTAGATCATGCACCACGCAGATCAAGGTTGATTTTCGTTCAGCGACCAACGCCATCAGCAATTCAATCACCTCGTCAGCGGCCTCTGCATCAAGGCTTGCCGTGGGCTCATCGGCCAGCAGCATTGGTGCGTTTTGATGCAGCGCACGGGCAATGGCAACTTTTTGCCGTTCACCGCCCGACAGCGAATCGGTACGCCGCGCCGCAGCCCAGCCCATTCCCACACGCGCGAGCGCGGCGCGAGCAAGGTCGCACTCATGGGACGGCCATCGATGAATCCAGGTCAGCCAAGACCCATTGCGCGCCGCGCCACCAATCAGCACATTGTCGAGCGCACTCAATCGACCGACCAGATACAGCCCCTGATGCACCTGCGCCACTTGCCCGCGCAAGCGGCGCAGCTCGCGTCGTCCGCGAAGCACCGAGATGTCGGTGCCCAACACGTTTAGGGTGCCACCATGGACGGTATTGAAGCCAGACAGCGCGCGCAAAAAACTCGATTTACCCGCGCCGTTGTGGCCGACCACGGCGATCCGTTCGCCCGTTTCAATACGTAAGCTCACGTCACGCAGCAGCACAAAGTCCCCCGCATTGACCTGCAGGCAGGTCGCCTCGACTGCAGTCACCGCACTCATACCAGCCTCCGACGCACCGCACGACTCAAGGCGTCAAAGCTGGTCACCATGATCACGATGGCGAGCAGTAAAGTGGCCAGTCGCCCCCACTGAAAAAGAGACATCGCTTCCGACAACAACAGACCCAAGCCACCGGCGCCGACCAGGCCGAGAATCGTTGAGTCGCGGATATTGAACTCCCACACATAAAGCACTTGCGATACAAACTGCGGCAACACCGCTGGCCAAACGCCCAGAAAAAACACCTGTGCGCCGGTCGCCCCGGTCGCCCGCACGGCGTCCACCGGATGCGCGTCTAATGATTCAATCGCCTCCGCGAGCAGCTTGCCCAGCGTGCCCGACGAATGCAACGCCACCGCCAAAATGCCCGCCGTCGCGCCAAGGCCCACAATGCCCACCAGAAACAGGCCAAACACCAGCGTGTGAATCGATCGCATCGTATCGAGCGCCGCTTTGGCCAACCAAAACAACGGACGTGGCGCATGCAGCGTGCGCGCAGCGAGCAAGCCAAGCGGCAGCGCAATCAACGCCGCCAAGGCGGTGCCCAGCGTGGCGATGCGCAGGGTCGTCCACAGCGCACGCCCCACGCCGGCGAGATAACGGCGCTCGGTGGCTCGTTGGTCATCCACTCGCAATACTTTGCCGTCTTGATCGCGCACCTGCGAATTCGTGTCGCCAAACCACACGCGCAGAAAGCTCGGTTCAGCCAACTCGGCCACGGTTTTTTGTAGGTTTTGCCAAGGCTTGCGACCCAGGCTCAACTCATCCTCAGCGCCCAGTGTCCATGCGCTCAGCAACACCAAAAGGCCGCAAAAAACAAGCAACAGCGAAAGCACCGACGGCTGGCCGCGACGCGCCTGCGGGCGGTGGTTCGCTTCGGCCTTCAGGTGAACCTCTATCGGGCGAGCGGTGCCCAGCGGCAAACTCACTTAGCCTGCAATTGCCCGCTAGCAAGACCGGCATCGCGAATCGGGCGATAAAACCCATTGTTCTTGGTCATAAAACCGGTGTAGCGCGGCGGCAGCAGATTCGGCGTGCGAGCCAACTCCGGGCCGATAGCGGTCAATGCTGCCTGCAATTTGGCGACGAAGGCGGCGTCTTTGGCAAGCGTTGCGCTCACGGCAATCGCATCATTGGGCAACGGGTCGGAGGTCCAGAAAATCACGCTGTCGGCCGCCTTGATCGAGCCGTCGGCAATCATCGCATCACGGTTACGGTTGTAATCGGCGCCGGCGTCCAACTCGCCGCGCGTCACCAGCAACTCGATGGTCTGGTGTTTGGTGTTGATGACTTTGCCCAAAAACGTATTGATGTCAATGCCGTTTTTTTGAAAGTGATAATTGGGAATCAAGTAGCCCGAGGTAGAGCCTTTGTCGCCGAACGCAAAGGTTTTTCCTTTGAGATCGGCAATCGACTTGATGCCCGATTTCGGATGCGTAACCATGATCGCGAAATACTCCGGCTTGCCGTCATACAGGATTGTCGACACCGCCTGCGCACCCGCAACGTGGTTTGCCAGCACGTAGCCCCAAGGCCCCATGAGCGCAATGTCGGTCTCGCCATTGGCCAGCGATTTGGCCAGCCCCTCCCAAGTGTCAACGGTATATAGCTTCACCTCGCGGCCCAGTTGCTTGCCGATGTATTCGGCTAGCGGGCGATAGGTTGCATCGTTTTTTTCTTTATCGGGCTGATAAAGGCCCACCCCAAAACGCAGCACGTCAGCACTGGCGTGGAAAGGCAGGGCGCCAAACATGGCGATATTTAGAACAGCGGCGAGAGTAATTAAGAGGCGATTCACGGTCAAAAATGTAGTTAGTGTTTAAAGCGACGCACGAGTGTACGTGTGTCTACCTGTCCTGCATGGCAACGCTGTCTGGGGCATCGCCATGTGCAGCAGCGCAACGTGCGCTTTTCGGTCAGCCTGCACGATGCAGACAAAAGTCACACAGCACTGACAGAATGGCGTGGTATTCGTAAAAACTTTGGGCTGTGCATGCTGATTAACTGCGTCGTTTATCAAGACGGAAAAAAACTCGCCGACATTCCCGTGGCGGAGATCAGCGACTACCTGGTCCGGCCGGGCGCGTTCGTGTGGGTCGCGCTGCAGGACGCCACTGAGGAGGAGCTGCTGGAGATGCAGCACGAATTTGGCTTGCATGATCTCGCCGTTGAGGACGCCCGCCACGGCCACCAACGGCCGAAAATCGAAGAATATGGCGCATCACTTTTCACCGTGATGCAACTGGTGGAGCCGGTCGCCGGCAGCTCGTCCGAACTCAATATTGGCGAGGTTGATGTTTTCACTGGCAGCAACTATGTGCTGTCGATTCGCAACCGCAGTCAACGTGGCTTTCTCGGCGTGCGCGAGCGCTGCGAGAGCGAGCCCGAGTTGCTGCGCTTTGGCTCAGGGTTCGTGCTCTACGCGCTGATGGATGCCGTGGTTGATCGCTACTTTCCGATTATTGATACGTTCGAAACCGAGCTTGAGGAAATCGAAAAAGCCATCTTCGTTAAAGGCACTGCGCGCGCCAACATTGAGCGCCTGTATGACCTGAAAAGCCGCGTCATGATGCTCAAACATGCCGTCACGCCGCTCATGGAAAGCGCCGGCAAACTGCACGGCGGACGCGTGCCGCAAGTGTCGAGCGGAGTGCAGGAATATTTCCGCGATGTGGTGGATCACCTCGGCCGCATCAACGGCTTGATCGAAAGCATGCGCGACACCATCGGCACCGCCATACAAGTGAACTTCTCCATGGTCGCCATCGACGAAACCGAAGTCACCAAACGGCTGGCATCGTGGGCCAGTATCTTCGCGGTCAGTACCGCCTTCGCCGGCATTTGGGGCATGAACTTTAAAGCTATGCCCGAACTCAATTGGGAATACGGCTATCCTGCGGCGCTGCTGGTGATTGCCGCCACCTGCTCCACTTTGTATTGGCGCTTTAAAAAAGCCAAGTGGTTGTAGGCGGAACCTTCGTTTCGCTTCAAGCGGCGCGCACAAGCCATCGTTAGTCAAAAGCGCCACAACCCGAAGCGACCGTTCTGCCCCCTCTCCCGCGCGCGGGAGAGGGTTGGGGTGAGGGCCGTCGCAAAGCAGAACATACGGGAACACTGCAAAACCGTTCGCACGAAAGACGGCGCGCATCCCATGGGCGCCAAATATGACACGTAGCCCGTTCACGCCGAAGACAACACACATCCCGTTCGCGTCAAACACGGCACGCAGCCCGCCCATTCCGAAGACAGCGCGCAGCCCGTCCATGCCGAAGACAACACAAAACCCGTTCGCCCTGCGCGCAGCGAAGGGTCCGACCCGCCATCCATCAAACCCTTCGCCTCCGACTCAGGGCGAACGGGAAATTGACGAGCACAGTCCGCCGCTACGGTTGGCCTTCGCCATCCCCGATCATCCCGTTCGCGCCAAAGACGACGCGCAGCCCGTTCGCGGCAAAGACCACACACGGCCCCTCCGCGCCAAAGGCAGCACACACCGCGTCCATGCCGACGACCACACAAAACCCGTTCGCCCTGAGCGCAGCGAAGGGTCTGACCCGCCATCCATCAAACCCTTCGCCCCCGGCTCAGGGCGAACGGGAATCGGCGAGCACCGTCTGTCGTTACGGTTGGCCTTCGCCATCCCCGATCAATCCCGTTCGCGCCGAAGGCGACGCGCAGCCCGTTCATGTCAAAGACCGCCCACAGCCCCTCCGCGTCAAAGGCAGCACACACCGCGTCCATGCCGACGACCACACATAACCCGTTCGCCCTGAGCACAGCGAAGGGTCTGACCCGCCATCCATCAAACCCTTCGCCTCCGGCTCAGGGCGAACGGGAAATTGACGAGCACAGTCCGCCGCTACGGTTGGCCTTCGCCATCCCCGGTCATCCCGTTCGCGCCAAAGACGACGCGCAGCCCGTTCATGTCAAAGACCGCCCAC
>JACMNN010000204.1 GCA_014378555.1 Burkholderiales bacterium
ACCCACTACGTTCATGACCTGGGCGCAGGCTCAGGGCGCCACTCGCGTGTCCGACGGTCTCGGCATGCTGGTTGAGCAGGCGGCCGAAAGTTACGTGCAATGGCGCGGTGCGCTGCCGCACACCGCGCCCATCATCGCGCTGCTGCGCGCTGAACTTGCTACGAGCTAAGCGATGGTCAAACTCATCGGGCGCATGGTTGCCGCCGTGTTGCTCTCCCTTGTGCTGCTGTTTGTGGTGGCGCAAATGGTATTCGCGGGACTCGTTTGGTGGTACGGCTCGCATGCGCCTGGCAGCACGGCGTTCATGTCCTATCGCATGGGTGAGTTGCACGACAAAAAGCCTGACGCATTGATTCGCTACACCTGGGTGCCCTACAACAAAATTTCCGGCAATTTGAAGCGCGCGCTGATTGCCTCGGAGGATTCAACATTCGTTGACCACGAAGGTTTTGACTGGGACGGGATTCAACTCGCTATCGAAAAAAATCGCGCCAAAGGCAAGACAGTGGCCGGCGGCTCGACCATCACGCAACAGCTCGCGAAGAACCTTTTTTTATCGCCAGAAAAAAGCTATCTGCGCAAAGGGCAAGAGGCAATCATCACGCTAATGCTCGAGCACATGCTCGACAAACAACGTATCCTCGAGCTGTATTTGAACGTGATTGAATGGGGTAACGGCGTCTTTGGCGCGGAGGCAGCGGCGCGGCGCTACTACGGAATTTCGGCTGCGCAACTCTCGGTCGAGCAAGCTGCAAAACTCGCCGCGATGGCGCCGAACCCGCGTTTTTACGAACGCAACATGAACGCGCCGGGTTTGCGCAAAAAGACCGGGATCATCATTGCTCGAATGCCGCAGGTTGAGTTACCCGAATAGCCGCGCAAAGGCCGCCACATCGCAGATAAACACCAATTTGGCGTGGCATAGACTGGACCGCAACACAGCCGACCACTGAGTGCGCCACCGCGCTGCACCATTAGAATTCAGGCTCACCACCCGCCAAATTTTTCGTTGGACACCCCAGCCTCATTGCCATGCCCGAAGCCCTCGAAAAAGAGTCGCTCTCTGCGAGCGTTGATGATGCGTTAAGCATTGCCCTAAGCGACGTCATCTCACTGGTACGCCAGTACCGGCTGCTCTATGGCTTCGCGGAGAGCCTCGCCGACACCCTTGATAACCCGTCGCAAAGCGCTGTGGTGCAGGGCGTGCTTACGCGGCTCCGCGTGCAGCTCGATGAGCTACATCCGGCCGACGTCGCACACATTCTTGAAGCGCTGCCGCTCGACGAACGTATCTTCGTTTGGGATCTGGTCAAAGCCGACCGCGACGGCGAAATTCTGGTTGAAACATCGGACGCGGTGCGCGAAAGCCTCATCGCCAGTATGGACGCGCCGGAGCTGCTGGCCGCGGCATCCCAGCTCGATACCGATGATCTCGCCGAGCTGGCCCCAGATCTTCCAAGCGAGGTGGTCGAAGCGGTCAAACGCACGCTCGATCCCGAAGAGCGCGAGCAATTGCGGCAGGCGATGTCGTACGAGGAGGATATGGTCGGCGCGCTGATGGACTTCGAAATGATCGAGGTGCGCGCGGATATCACGCTCGAAGTGGTGCTGCGTTACCTGCGCCGTTTTGACGAATTGCCGGCCAATACCGATCAGGTATTTGTCATTGATCGTGAAGACAAACTGCTTGGAGTATTGCCGACCAACCTGCTGCTCGTGACCGATGAGGACATGCTGGTGTCTGACGTGATGATCGAGCCAAAAATACGCTTTGAGCCGATGGATCATGCCGATTCTGCAGCAGCGGCGTTCGAACGCTACGACCTCGTATCAGCGCCGGTGGTGGACGCCAAGGGTGAATTAATTGGGCGCGTAACAGTGGCCGAAGTGCTCGACTTCGTGCGCGAAAGTTCAGAAGAAGATTTGCGGCAACAGGCCGGTTTGCGCGAAGAAGAGGATATTTTTGCCAGCGTCTGGAAGAGCGTGCAGAACCGCTGGCAGTGGCTCGGCTTAAATCTGATTACGGCGTTTGTGGCGTCGCGGGCAACTGACATGTTTCAGGGCTCGATTGAAAAATTGGCGGTGCTCGCCGTGCTGCAAACCATCGTCGCGGGGATCGGTGGCAACTCGGGTAACCAAACGCTCACCATGATCGCGCGCGCCATTGCGTTGGGGCAAGTGGGCACCGAACACTTCCGTCGGCTGGTGAAAAAAGAGATTAGTGTGGCGCTGATTAACGGCGTGATCTTTGGCGGCGTGATCGGCGTGGTGATCGGCATCATGGAGAAAAGTGTCGCGCTCGGCCTGGTGCTCGCGCTGGCGATGACGCTGAATCTGGTACTCGCCTCATTGATGGGCGTGGTGATTCCGATGTGGCGTTTCAGGCGCGGCCAAGACCCGGCGGCCGGGGCAAGCGTGCTGCTGACTGCGGTGACCGATACCGGCGGATTCTTTATTTTTCTGGGGCTCGCGACGCTAATTTTGCTGCGCGGAAATTCGTAGCGCTGGCGCGAGTGGCCCGACGCTACGGCTTTTTTGTGAAAGCCATAAGCGACGTGGGCTCAGCACCGTAAACGTTAGATATCGACCTAGAACGATTTAAGGCGCTAGCCCTTGTTGACCAAGCGATTCAGCCCAAAGCTGAATCGCCAGTCTGCCTACTTCGGGGCGATGAACTTCACCACTTTTTGTGTCTGCTCGCCGAGCTTCTCGATGCCCAGCGTCATGACGTCGCCGGCTTTCAAGAACACCGGATTCGGTTTTTTACCCAAGCCCACACCCGGCGGCGTGCCGGTGGTGATGATGTCACCGGGCTCAAGCGTCATCAGCGTTGAGCAATAAGCCACCAGGGTGGCCACATCAAAAATCATCGTTTTGGTGTTGCCGGTTTGTTGCCGCACGCCGTTGACGTCAAGCCACATGTCGAGCTTGCCGACGTTGCCTACCTCGTCGGATGTCACCAGCCACGGCCCGATCGGGCCGAAGGTGTCGAAGCCTTTGCCCTTGTCCCAGGTACCACCGCGTTCGGTTTGATATTCGCGCTCGGACACGTCGTTGATCAGGCAATAGCCGGCGACGTGATTAAGCGCGGCCTTCTTGGTGACGTTTCTCGCTTGGGTACCGATGACCACACCCAGCTCGACTTCCCAGTCAGACTTTACCGAATTTTTCGGCAGCATCACGTCGTCGTTCGGGCCGACGATGCAGCTCGTCCACTTGTTGAACACGACTGGTTCTTTGGGAATCGGATTGCCTGTTTCCAACGCGTGATCGGTGAAATTCAAACCAATGGCGATGAATTTTTGCGGCCGTGCCACGGGTGAACCGAGACGCGTTTTTGGCTTGACCAACGGCAGCGTGGCCGTCTTTATTTTGGCGATTTTGACCAGCATTTTTGGATCTAGCGTATCGCCGTTCCAATCAATAATCACGTCAGCGAGCGAGCGGATTTTGCCCTCGCTGTCGATCAGCCCCGGCTTTTCTTGGCCCGGTTTGCCGTAGCGAATGAGTTTCATAATTTCCTCTTTAAATAATGGTTAGTTAAATGGTGATTCCGCCGTCGATCATGTACGCGTTGCCGGTCGCGAAAGCAGACTCGTCAGACGCGAGAAATACGATCAGCGGCGCAATCTCTTCGGCCTTGGCAAGACGCCCCATCGGTTGCCGCGCGATGAACATTTTGCGCGCCGCCTCAACGTCTCCGGTTGCCGTCATACGGTCGAGCAGCGACGGAGTGTCGACGGTTCCGGGGCACACGGCGTTGCAACGAATGCCGCCTTTGACGTAGTCTGCCGCCACACTTTTGGTCATGCCAATCACGGCGGCTTTGGTCGCGCCGTAAACAAACCGGTTCGGCAGACCTTTAATACTGCCGCAGACGCTGGCCATGTTGATGATCGAACCGCCGCCGTTGGCAATCATACCGGGCAATACCGCTTGAATCATCTTGAACTGCGAGCGCACGTTTAACGTGAAAGAAAAATTCCAGTCGTCGTCGCTAGTCTCAAGAATGGTGCCCTGATGCACAAATCCCGCACAGTTAAACAGCACGTCAATAGCCGGCAACGATGCCACTGTTTTGGCGATTTCAACATCGTTCAACACATCCAGTTTCATCGCCGCAATACCCGCATGCTCGTTCAGCGATTCGAGTTGTTTGGTGTTGATATCGGTGGCATAAACGGTTGCCCCTTCTGCGGCCATCGCTAGCGCCGCGGCGCGTCCGATGCCCTGTCCCGCCGCTGTCACCAGCACTACTTTTCCCTTGAGACGATCCGTCATGTCTGTGTCCTCATCCTGTTCGTCGGTAATTTGGGTCGCCGTTGAATCGCTAAACGGTTCATAAGGCGCACCGCATTATAGGAACGACGTAGCATTAGCAATCACACTTGTTTCGAAGCCCAAGCCATGCTCACAGCCGCTCAACTCACGATACGCCTGCATCCGAACGACGACGTGGTGATCGCCCGCGCGCAATTAATCGGCGGCACGCAACTACAAAATGAAGGCGTCACGGTGAAAGGCATGGTGCCGCCGGGACACAAAGTCGCCACCAAAGCCATCGCCCTTGGCGCGCCGGTTCGACGCTACAACCAGATCATCGGCTTTGCCAGCAAAGCCATCCAGCCGGGCGAACATGTGCATGTCAACAACCTCGCCATGGGCGAAACGTTTGCTCGTGATTACGCGTTTGGCGTGGACGTGCGGCCCGTTGCCAGCGCGATGCCACAGGCTACCTTCATGGGTATCAAGCGAGCCGACGGGCGGGTTGCAACGCGCAATTACATCGGACTGTTGTCAACCGTTAATTGCTCCGCCACCGTTTGCAAACTCATTGCCGATCATTTTCGTGGCGATGCGCTTGCGGACTATCCAAACGTGGACGGCGTAGTGGCCATCACCCACTCTGTGGGCTGCGGCATGGATGTGCACGGCGAGGGCATGACGCTGCTACGGCGCACGCTCGCGGGCTATGCGCGTCATGTCAATTTTCATTCGGTATTGGTGATTGGATTAGGCTGCGAGGCCAACCAGATCAGCTCGTTCAAAGCAGCAGAAGGTTTGGACGATGGCCCAAAGCTGCATAGCTTCAACATGCAGGATGTGGGCGGCACCGGCAAAGCGGTCGCCAAGGGCATCGACCTGATCAAATCGATGCTTGACGACGCCAATAAAGTGACGCGCGAAGTGGTGCCCGCGTCACACATCACGATTGGCCTGCAATGTGGCGGCAGCGACGGCTACAGTGGCATTAGCGCTAACCCGGCACTGGGCGCAGCGGTTGATTTATTGGTGACCCACGGCGGCACCGCGATCCTGTCAGAAACGCCGGAAATTTACGGCGCGGAACACCTGCTGACGCGCCGCGCCGTTACCCGTGAGGTTGGCGAAAAACTGGTCGCCCGAATCAAGTGGTGGGAGGAATACACCGAACGCCTCAAGGGTGAAATGAACAACAACCCGAGCCCCGGCAACAAGGCAGGCGGGCACACCACCATCCTCGAAAAGTCGCTCGGCGCGGTTGCCAAGGGCGGCACCACACCGCTGGTCGATGTGTACGAATATGCGCAAGCAGTTGACAAACACGGCTTCGTTTATATGGACACACCGGGCTACGATCCGGTGAGCGCGACCGGGCAAGTCGCGGGCGGCGCAAACCTAATTTGCTTCACCACCGGCCGCGGTTCAGCATACGGCTGCAAGCCGTCGCCGTCGCTCAAGCTTTCAACCAATAATGCGTTGTGGACGCGGCAGGAAGAAGACATCGACATCAACTGCGGTGACATCGTCGACAGCGGGGTGTCGATTGGCGACAAGGGCCGCGAAATCTTCGAAATGATTCTTGCGACCGCATCGGGTAAGGCCAGCAAGAGCGAGCGTTGGGGCTATGGTGCCGATGAGTTTGTGCCCTGGTATATCGGCGCGGTGATGTAGTGCCGGACAACGCGGAACGTCCTAGCTCGGAGCGGTCCGCCGACGGCGCACCACGCGCTCACGGTGGCCTCTATCGCAAAGAGGCCGTTGCCCATCACCGCGAACGCGCTTGGGGTGAACTGGTCGTCTCAACACCGCGCGCAGCCCGCTGGTTTGCGCGGATCGGCATATTGCTCGCGGTGGCGTTTGTGGTGTTTTTGGGCACCGCCCAGTACACCCGCAAAGCCCGCGCGTCAGCTGTGCTGGCGTACGCCAACGCCCCCATTCTGGTTGCTGCCACTGAAGCGGGCATGTTGGTCAGCATGGACGTTAAAGCGGGCGACACGGTGAAGGTGGGGCAGCGACTGGCAACGATTTCTACCGAGCGCACTGCCGGTGGCGAAGCGGTGTTTGCAGCAGGCGCACGCGACGCCGAGGCACGTCGTGCAGCCGTCAGCGGCGAGCGCAAACAAGCACAGGCGTTGCTCACCGCGCAACAAATCCAGCTCACGGCGCGCATCACGGCGCACGAGACCGAGGCCGCGCAACTGGAGCGTGAAATCAGCGCGCAAACTGACCGCGTGACGCAACTTAAATTGCAGGTGGAACGGTTTCGACAACTCGCCCGTGACAAGTTTGCGCCGGAACTTCAGGTGCAACAAAAGCAGGACGATCTCGCTGAGCAAGCGGTCAAACTCGAATCGTTGAAACGCGCGCGTACCGGCATTGATCGCGACCTTGCCATTGCCCGCACCGAGTTGCCCCTGCTGCGCGCCACGCTGGAGGGCAAGCTCGCTACGCTGTCGCGCGACGAAGCCAGCTTCGTGCAATCGTCACGCGAAAGCCTCGCCCGTCGCGCCTACGAAATCACCGCCGCCAACGATGGCACCGTCGAGCGGGTGATCGCCCTATCAGGTCAGTCGGTGGTTATCGGCGCGCCGTTGCTGCAAGTGCAAACCGGCCCCCGCGTGCTGATCGCAGACATCTACGTGCCGACCCGCTCGGCAGGTTTTTTGCGTGATGGACAACAGGTGCGACTGGCGATTGATGCTTTTCCCATGGAGCGATTTGGGCATGTTGCGGCAACGGTCACCGACGTCGGCCGAAGCGTGATTGCGCCGGGAGACGCGGGGCTTCCAGTGTTTGTCAAAGAAGCATCGTTTCGTGTGCGCGCCCAGTTAGCCACGCCGGAAGTTGTTGCTTACGGCGAGACGTATCCGCTGAAGAGCGGCCTGTCTGCGCAAGCTGATATTGCGCTCGATGAACGACCACTTTACCGCTGGGTGATTGAGCCTGTGTTGCGGATGCGAGGGCGGTTGTGATGAGGCGTTTAGCTTCCGGCTCTGGCCCCCTCTCCCCCGCGCGGGGGAGGGTTGGGGTTGGGGTGAGGGCGACCACGTTACCAAGCCGATGGATGATTGAGGTTTTGCGTAGGGTGGGCACCCCGTGCCCACCAACCCGCGGCAAAACAGTCCGTTCGGCGACGCAAAGTCATGGTGGGCAGAGGCTGCCCACCCTACAAAAAAGCGGTTCATGGATTCGGCGCAAAACACCATGACCGCCACCCTTAACTTTTTCCGCCGCCGTGTTCCGCTGATCATGCAAACGGAGGCGGCTGAATGCGGCCTTGCCTGCGTCACCATGATCGCCGGGCATCATGGCATCAAGACTGATCTGCAAACCATGCGGCGCGATCATTCGATGTCGCTCAAGGGCTCCACACTCAAGAGCCTGATCAACATCGCTGACAGCATGAATCTTGCCGCACGCCCGTTGCGCGTGGAGCTGCCCGCACTGGGGCAGCTACGCCTACCGGCTGTGGCGCACTTCGATTTCAACCACTTTGTTGTCATCACGGCGGTCAGCAAAAAAACAGTGGTGGTGCATGACCCGGCGCGCGGCGTGCGCACGTTGCCACTGGCTGAATTTTCGAAGCACTTTACCGGCATCGTGCTCGAACTGACGCCAACACCCAGCTTTAAAAAGCGGCGCAGCGTTGAGCGTTTTTCGATCTGGTCGATGGTGAGCCATGCGCGCGGATTTCGTGCTGCGTTGTTTCGGCTAATCGCCTTGGCGCTCGCGTACGAGGTGTTCGCGCTGGCGATGCCGTGGCTGGTGCAGCTCACCGTGGATGAGGTAATCGTCTCCGCCGACCGCGACTTGATGACCGCGCTGGCGCTTGGCTTCGGGCTGCTGGTGCTGATTCAAACCACCATTAACGCGCTGCGCGGTTGGCTGTTGCTGCACTTGACCAGCACCCTTTCACTGCAAGTGCTGACGCAGCTGTTCTCGCATCTGCTGCGTCTGCCGCTCGCGTTCTTCGAAAAACGCCACGTGGGCGATTTGCTGTCGCGGTTCGCCTCGATGGACGCGATCCAGCGCACGCTGACCGGCAGCTCGCTTGAGGTGCTGATCGACGGCCTGCTGGCCATCAGCATGTTCATGGTGATGGCGATCTACAGCGTCAAACTAGCGCTGATTGTGCTGGGAGTGGCCTTGATTTACGCGCTGCTGCGCTGGGCGCTGTTCCGCCCGATGCGCGAGGCGGTGAACGAGCAACTGATCTTTGCCGCACAGCAGCAAACGCACTTTATCGAAAGCTTGCGCGGCATTCAGGCGATCAAGTTGCACACCGGCGAGGCCGAACGCCTGTCGCGCTGGCAAAACGCGGTGGTCGACAGCGTGAATGCCAGCATTCGCGCCCAGTCGCTCACCCTGACCTACAAGACGGCGAGCTTTGCGCTGTTCGGGCTAGAAAATGTTTTGATCGTGTGGCTGGGTGCGCGCGAGGTTATTTCGGGTGGTTTCAGCGTCGGCATGCTGCTTGCGTTTTTCGCCTACAAATTGGTCTTCGTCACCCGTTTGTCAAATTTGATAGACAAGTTCAGCGAATTCAAATTGCTCGATTTGCACGCCGAACGCGTCGCTGACGTCGCGCTCGCTTCAAGCGAAACACGCGGTCAGGCGCCCGCCCCCGACTTGTTTAAAGCCACTTGGGTCATCGAAAACCTTGGCTTTCGCTATGGGCCCCACGACCCGTTTATCTTCCGCAACGTGAACTTCACCGTCGACCCGGGCGACAGCGTGGCGCTGACCGGTCGTTCCGGCGCAGGAAAGACCACCTTGGCCAAGGTCGTGGTCGGGCTGTTGCCTGCCACCGAAGGCCGGGTGCTGATCGACGGCTTGGACATCGCAGATATAGATCCGATCAGCCTGCGCGCGCAGCTCTCCGCCGTGATGCAAGACGATTACGTATTTGCCGGATCGATCAGCGACAACGTCAGCCTGTTCGACCCTGAAATGAACGCTGATCGCGTCACTGAATCGCTCAAAGCGGCAGCACTGTGGGAAGAAGTCAGCCGCATGCCAATGGCGGCGGAAACGCTGGTTGGCAACACCGGCAGCGCGCTTTCAGGCGGCCAGCGCCAGCGGCTATTGCTCGCTCGGGCGCTCTACCGAAAACCGAAATTCCTGTTGCTCGACGAGGCCACCAGTGCGCTGGATACCGAGCGCGAACGTGCCGTCAATCAAGTAGTCAAAAACCTCGGCATCACCACGCTGCTCATCGCGCACCGAGACTCAACAGTGGCCATGGCCGGGAAGCGGGTGGCGTTGGGTTAAGTTCTGCCCCCTCTCCCGCGTGCGGGAGAGGGTTAGGGTGAGGTGGCAATAACGTTCGTTTAGCACGCGAAACCGTTTGCCCTGAGCGGAGCGAAGGGTCTGATCACGCATCAAACCCTTCGCTCCGCTCAGGGCGAACGGAGCCAAACGAACTGTATTAGGTGAGGGTGGTTCGCTTCATGCCATTCGACTATGTTGAGCCGCAGAACCTATGCCGCCCTAACCTCGTTTAAATCGCGCATCACACTGCCACCCGTCAACACGATTACCCGCTCTGCTGCGTTGATCGTTTCCTGCCGATGCGCAATGGTGATGCGTGTTAACGGCAGCACCTTAACCGCCGCATTCACTTTGCGTTCGTTGTCACCGTCCAAGCTACTCGTCGCCTCATCAAGCGCCAAAATTTTCG
>JACMNN010000205.1 GCA_014378555.1 Burkholderiales bacterium
GCAAACAACGGAATCGACCCGTATTTCCCGCCCAAAACCTTCTCGGCTTGCGCGCCGGAAAAGCCCCACCAGTCGCGCAGTAACGACGCATACAGCGAGCGGTAGTCGGTGGTGTGAATAAGATTGCCGTCGCCACCGAGTTGCGTGAGCGAAGGGTGCATGCCCTTGATGCCGCCTTTGACCGCGCCACCCATGACCAATTGGGTGTTAGCGGTGCCGTGGTCGGTGCCAGCGCTCTGATTTTCTTTGGCGCGACGGCCGAACTCGCAATAAGTGACCACCACCGTGTCCTGCCAGCGGCCCATCTCAATGCTTGCCGCTTTGATTGCGGCAAGGCCTTCGCCGAGTTGTTTGAGCAGGGTTTGCTGTGTATTTAACTGGCCTTGATGCGTGTCGAACGAGCCTAGGCCGACTCGGAGTGCGGCGACACCGGGCGACCCGGCCACCACCTGCATCGCGGTCTTCACTTGCTGACCGAAAGCGTGGGTGGGAAATTCGGTTTTGAGAACGGCGTTCGGGTTCAGGTTCAGCGCCGCCGATTGCGCCTCGCCTTCGAGCCGCAAGATGTGTTGCAACGCCTTATTGCTGGCGCGGCCGTGCGGATCGGCGAGCTTGGCCTGACGGATGAACGCCTCGGTCGACGCAATCGACAGCGACCGCGCACCGTTCATACCGCCGGCAAAAGGTCCAAGGTCGCCGCCACCCACCGCGATGCCATCGGCGATGAACGACTTCGGCGGCGCGACTGACTGGAAGGCGCGGGCGAGCCAGCCTTCGGGCAAATAGTCTTTTGAA
Organism: Burkholderiales bacterium; assembly: GCA_014378555.1. GTDB lineage: Bacteria > Pseudomonadota > Gammaproteobacteria > Burkholderiales > Casimicrobiaceae > Casimicrobium. Next base: position 796 of record JACMNN010000205.1, read on the forward strand.
TTTGAGCCAGTGTCCCATATCTCGATCGAGCGAAAGTGCGACAGATTGGGCTGCGGATAGCCTAGCCCCGGCAGCAACGCCAGCTCGCCCTTCGACCACATCGGCATCAGCGTGTCGAGCGCCGGGTGCAGAGCAAATTTCTCGGAGAGTTGCAGCACCTGATCGCGCTTGATGCCGATGGTCGGGCGCAGCGCATAGTACGCGTCGTCGGCGTACGGAATGAAGGTGTTGAGGCCGTCGTTGGCGCCTTTCAGCTCGACCAGAATTAGCAGGCGTTGGTACGGGTTGGCGAGCGGACTTTGCGCAAAACTGGGGAGTGTCAAAACACTGATGCCAGCGCCAACAGCGGCAAGAAAATTGCGGCGATCCATGATGCTCTTCCTTACTTAAGTTGATACACCGGATCAAGCGCTAACGTGCGCAGGCCGGCGAGATTTCTCGGCACGTCTTTCGACGCCTGCACCGGTGGCCCAGCGAGCACGGTATGCCATACACGCTCGTCGCCCTGCGCAGCAAACGTAGGATCATCCATCATCGGCTGCGCGGCCAGCTTTTGCGGTGGATACTGCGTGAACCACTGCTCCGCGTTGAAAAAATATTGCCCCCGCAACTGATTGGACACACCGAATGGCGGCAGGTTGGCGACCGGGGTGGCACCGCCGTTTTGCGAAGCGTTTGACAAATCAAACCCTTCGCTGCGCTGAGGGCGAACGGGGTCGATGCTGCTTCCTCCCGCTGTAACGGGCGTGCCGGCGTCATTGCCACGCGCCGCGAGCCGCATTTGCGCCCGCTGACGACCCACGCCCGCCAAGTCTTTATCCATCAGTTGCGCAGTCGATTGAGCTGCGGTGCCAGCGGGCTGCGCCATCAAGCTGGCCATGCCGTTCATGCCGTTCATGTCCACTGCGTCAACCTTGTCCGACTTGCTGGCAACGACGGTGGCAGACTTCACCATCTCATCGGCCCGGAATAACCGATTCAAAAAGCCTTTACGTGCCAACAACGTTGTGGTGTTCAACCAGGCATCACCCACCGGCCAGCCCTTCACGTTTGGCGGGTTGAACAAATCCTGGCCAAGTTGACGAAGAATCACGGCGAACGGCGCGGGGTCCTCCACGGCAAAGCGAAATTGCCGCAGTGAGCCAACCACCAAATCAACTGGCGACTTCACCAGCGAACCACGATTGGCTGATGTCCAAAACGCGTCGCTCAAAAACATCGCACGCAATAGCGGCTTCATTTCGTAATTCGCTGCGCGCCAGGTCGCAGCCAGTTGCGCGACGACAACCGCGTCGGGCTCAGGAGACACAAATTCGCGCCACAGTTTGCTCACCACAAATTCGCCGGTCGCAGGCTGTTGCAGCAGCAGCGTGACGATGTCATCGCCGTTAAATTTGCCTTCCTTGCCAAACACGGTTTTGTTGCCGTCGTCATGCGCCGGGCGACGGAAGCGAAATTCGCCCGCATCTACATCCATGCTCCAACCGGTAAAAGCGCGCGCCACTTCCTTGATATCCTGTTCGCTGTAGTGGCCTTCGCCCAACGTGAACAGCTCCATCACTTCACGCGCAAAATTTTCGTTCGGTGCGCCCTTGCGATTTTGCGCACCGTCAAGGTAGATCAGCATCGCCGGGTCTTTCGACACCTCTCGCAGCATCGCTCCGAAGTTGCCGGTTGCATAGTTGCGCAGCATTACGTTTTGCCGATACATCAGGTTCGCCGAGCGCACCTTTTGTTGCGAAGTGGCAAAGTGGTTGTGCCAGAAAAGCGTCATCTTTTCCGTCAGCGGTGACGACGTCGACAGCATCTCAGCAACCCACCAGGTGCGAAGCTCAAGCCCCCTTTCAACCAGTTCACGGCGGTTAGCCTGCGCCCGCTGCTCTTGCGTCATATCGGGTTTGTAAACGCGCTCGTATTTGGCAGTCCACGTTGGCGCGGGATATGCAGCGCTGCGCCGCGTCTGACTCAGCAGACGGTCCACCGCCTGCTCTCGGCTGAGCTGAGCGTAGTCATCGATCTCGGCGGTTTGCGCGGCGAAGCTGGTGCGGTTGAGCAGATGGCGCGCTTGGTCAAAGCCCATGCCGGGCGTTGGGCCCTGCGCGGTCGCGACGCCAACACCGAGCAACAGTGACGCCACCGACGCCAGAAGCCGACAAAAACAGGAGGCATGCGATCGGCTGATTGGGGTCTGCATAAGTGGTTCCTTGAAGAGCGTCAACTGCGCAGCACAGGCAATGCGTCGCACTCAGTTGCAACGCGAGAGCGTAAACGGTCGCTGACCTGTCGAGACGCGCAAACTGCAAAGGTTTGTAAAGACTTGTTACGTGGCGATTACGAGGTCGCGGGAAAACTGCATCTAAGAATGTTCTTGGTTTTCAATGTCGTCAATTTGCGACGCATTTTTCGCCTAGAAATCAATGACTTACGATTTTTACCGTTGCGCGTGTCGCGGCGCTGCGACAGAAACGTTTGGCGGCGAGGCTCAAACACAAAAAAATTGCTGTTTTTGCGGCGCTCGTGACACGTAAGTCATTGAAACTACGTCTATTAGTTCAGATGGCACGGAAGCCGCTAACAATGTGTGTCGAAATGAGGTTTGTTATGGATATGTTTTCACCGAGCGTTTATGAGTCAACTCTTTATCGAGTTCAGGATCCCATCGTTCCCGCATCCGGCGTACAAGCCGAAGACGGCGAATGCAAGACCCTGCGCGAGCTCGCAGCGCTTGGTGACCGCGTATTAGCAGCACGCCTTATTGTCTGACCACGCGGGGGTGTTTTCCTCCCCCGGTCGCCCCCGCGTGTATTTCTCGTGATCCCTTTAAAACCCGCCTTTGCGGGTTTTTTTTCGGCCAATTCGGCGTCTAAATTAGTTCTATGTCCTGACCGAGGTGGCGAACTTTTCAACGTCGCGCCCGTGCCGTTAAGTATTTTCGGACACAAAAAAGCCTGCTTCGCGCAGGCTTTTTTTCGCTGTCTCTGATTAGAGAATTAGATCCTTGGCAATTACTCCGCGAGAATGAATGTGACTTTCATGTTCACGCGGTATTGGACGATCTTGCCGTCCTTAATAATAACTTTTTGATCTTGCACCCAAGCACCCTCAACGTTTTTGAGTGTCTCGCAAGCGCGACTGATACCGATATTGAGGGCATCTTCAAAGCTCTTGTTTGACGATGCAGTAATTTCCGTGACGCGGGCTACAGCCATAAATGCTCCTGTTGGTAGAAAACTGAATAGACGCGCAGGTTGGCGCGCCCATTAGTTGTACAACTGGACGAGAACGATGTCTGTCAGAGGAGACGCCGCGGGTAAAGACGTGAATCAGCCGGGGGCTGTAGGCGCGTTCACTGGGTCATCAATGCCAGCGATGCCGTTATCGCTTCGAATGCGGGGTAGCGTCGAAGGGCGCATCCGCCCGGCAGTTACAGGCCGAACAGCGCGTCCATGCGGACGAACCCGACCTGACCATCGCGGTGCCGCACTTGCGCCCAGGCGCCCGCGTTTGGCGGTTGCGGTGTAACCAGGGTCAACAACACGCCGCTCTCAGCGCGAAACACGATCGCGCTCGCGGCGTCCGGCGTTGCGAGTGCGTCGGCAGTCGGCGACTTGATCTGCACGTTGGTACGATCGGTCAGGGCCTTTTTCTCAACCCAGCTTAGCGCACCCATCGCGTCGCGCACTTTAAGCCAGCCTTCGATTTGCACCACCACTTCGACCGGCGTGCCACGCGAATACAAATATTGCCTAGTGGCCTTGGCGGACGGGCCTTCAAAAGCGATAGTGGCGTCCGCGCTGGTTTGCCGGAAATCCGCGTGCGCCGCGCCCGACGTCACGCTTAACGCGGTGGCGACTGGAACGAGCCAATGGCAAAAGTTAAACACGCGAGATTTCATAAAGCGCTTGGTTGACCGGTTACTGCTTGGTTGCAGCCGCCTGCTCTAGTTGCTGCTGAACGCGCGCCTGATAGATGGCTTCGAAGTTGATCGGTTGCAGGTAAATCGCCGGGTAGCCCATGCGCTGCACAGCATCAGAAATAAGCTCGCGAACGTACGGGAAGACAATGTTGGCGCAATGAATCGACAACAGCGGCTGCAGCTCAGGCTCAGGAATATTGCGGATCTGGAAAATTCCGCCCATCGCGGCTTCGACCAAAAACATCGTTTTGTCGGCAATGGTGGCGGTTACAGTGACTTTCACCACGACGGTGTGAAAGCCGTCTTCAATCGATGACTGATCTTGCTCAAGACCGATCTCAACGCTTGGCGACTCGCGCCACAGATAGCTTTGCGGCGCGTTCGGGTTCTCAACCGACAGATCCTTAAGGTAGATCTTTTCGATCGAAAAGTGGGCTGCGTTCGGGTCTTGCGATTCTTGTGGTTGAACGGGCGCGTCAGACATAAATTACTCTCAATTTTTCGGTAAACAGAATTCAGCCCGAAAGTTTAACCGGGCCGGGATGTCATTATTGTGGTGAACCGTGGCGGTTCGCGCGGCGGCCGACAGGCCCGATGGGCCCCAGGCCCCAGGCCTTACGCCGCGAGCAGCTTATCCAGCCCGCCAGCGCGATCGAGCGCTGCAAGATCATCAAAGCCGCCGACGTGCGTGTCACCAATGTAGATTTGCGGCACCGTGCGGCGACCGGTTTTCTCGATCATCAGTTCACGTTGCTCGGGTTGCAAGTCAACCCGAATTTTTTCAATGTCGGCCACGCCTTTTTTGGTAAGCAAGCGCTCCGCCTGAATACAGTAAGGGCATACGGCGGTCGAATACATCAATACTTTAGCCATAGCGAACTCTTAAACTTTCTCTACCGGAAGACCGGCCACGGTCCAGGCCTTAATGCCACCGCTCAGGCTGTACAGTTGGGTGAATCCGGCTTCTTTCAAACTGCTACCAGCCATCATCGCGCGCTGACCGCGTTCGTCATAAACCACTAACGGCTTCGCTTTATCGGCAGTCAGCGTGCTGAGACGCTCTTTCAACTGCGAAAACGGCACGTGCAATGCGCCAATAATCTTGGTGCCGGTCATTTCTTTGGCTTCGCGAATGTCGAGCACAGTGGCGTCTTCGCGATTCATCAAATGCGTCAAACGCACGTTACCGACTTCGGCCATGCCAAAACGGCGGCGCTGGATCAGCGGATAGAGCAGCATCGTGCCCGACATGACCATGATTAGGACGAGCATCCAGTTGGTATAAAGAAATTGCATGGTGTCCTGTTCGATTGGCGTAGTAAGGGTTTGATCGCGTTTGGTGCGCCGAAAATCCCTAGAAGCCTAGAATTTTAGGGCTTCAGCACGAAATGCCCGAAATGATCTCCATATCTACTGCACCCGCCGTCCGTCCGGTCGTCTTGATCATCCTCGACGGCTTTGGCCATCGCGAGGCCGCGCCGGATAACGCCATCACCTTAGCCAGCATGCCGGTGTGGGACGCGCTGCGGCGCGACTGCCCGAATGGATTGATCAATGCGTCAGAAGAATCGGTGGGCCTGCCGAAAGGGCAATTCGGCAATTCCGAGGTGGGACATTTAAATCTCGGCGCCGGGCGCGTGGTTTATCAGGACTTGACGCGGGTCGATCACGCCATTGCAACCGGCGAATTTGCGACCAACGCAGCGCTGATTGGCGCCTGCGATGCGGCGATCAAATCCGGCGGTAAGCTGCACATTCTCGGGCTGTTATCACCCGGTGGCGTGCATGCGCATGAGCGCCACATCCATGCGATGGTGCGCCTCGCGGCCAGCCGCAACGTGCCGCACATTGCCATTCACGCGTTTCTCGACGGTCGCGACACGCCGCCCCGTAGTGCAAGCGCGTCAATCGCTGCGATGCAAGCCGTCTGCGAAGAAACAGGCGCGAAGATAGCGACCGTGAGCGGGCGCTTTTATGCGATGGATCGCGACCAGCGCTGGGATCGCGTTGCCCGCGCCCATCACGCGATGGTTGAAGCCACGGCTGAACACTTTGCGGACACCGCCAGCGGCGCGCTTGAAGCGGCCTACGCTCGCGGTGAAAACGATGAGTTCGTCTCGCCCACCATCATCGGCCACGGCGCACCGATGAAAGACGGCGACGCGGTGGTGTTCATGAACTTTCGTGCCGACCGCGCCCGCGAAATAACCAGCGCACTGACTGACCCCGCGTTCACCGGCTTTGCGCGCCGCATGCCAAAACTCGCCGACTTCGCCTGCCTCTCGTATTACGGCGACGCCTACGCGGCACTACCCACCGCGTTCAGAAACGACGCCATCGGCAACGGCTTTGGTGAGGTGCTGGCAAGCCACGGCCTCAAACAATTGCGCATTGCCGAGACCGAAAAATACGCCCACGTCACCTACTTTTTCTCAGGCGGCCGCGAGCAGCCGTATGAGGGCGAAGACCGCGTTATGGTGCCCTCACCCAAGGTCGAAACCTACGACCTGCAACCGGAAATGAGCGCGCCAGAAGTGACCAACAAGTTGGTCGCCGCCATCGAAGGAAAACTTTACGCCGCCATCATCTGCAACTACGCCAACGGCGACATGGTCGGCCACACCGGCATTCTGCCCGCTGCGATCAAGGCGGTGGAGGCGCTCGACGCCGCTTTAGCGCGCGTGATCGTTGCGGCAAAAGCGACGGGCGCGCAGGTACTCATCACCGCTGACCACGGCAACTGCGAACAAATGTTTGACCCCATCGCGCATCAAGCGCACACGCAACATACGACCGACAAAGTGCCATTGCTGTACGTCGGCCCCGATGCCGTTCTCGTTCGCGAGGGCGGAGCGTTGCGCGATGTGGCGCCGACATTGCTGGCGATGATGGGGCTGGCGGTGCCCTCAGAAATGACGGGAGAGACGCTGCTGCTTAAGTAGCCGTTCGAAGCGCAGTGCGCTGACGTAATTTCGGCCAACGCTCGCGGTCAATACAGCCCTCTGCCGCGCGCCATCAAGCGAGTCAATCCGAGCATGGCGTCGGTGTACGGCGTGGCGACGCCAACTTTCTGTCCAATCTCGGCAACCGCCGCCACCAGCGCATCAAGCTCGATGCCTTTGTTGGCCTCCGCGTCCTGCAACATCGAGGTTTTCATGGCGCCGAGTTTGCGCGTGACGGCGTGACGTTGCTCCGGGGTTTGTTCAATCGGTATGCCGATTTCGCCGCCAATAACTTGCGCTTCGCGCATCACGTTGGAGCAAAACTCGCGCACCAGCGGGTCGTCAAGAATTTTGTCGGTGGTTGCGCCAGTGAGTGCAGACACCGGATTCATCGTCATATTGCCCCACAGCTTGAACCACACGTCACGTTGAATATCGGTGCTTGGTTCAGACTCGAAACCGGCAGCGATTAGTGTTTCATGCAACGCGGTGAGCCGGAGGGATGTACCGCCACCAGGCTCACCAATGATTAAGCGTTTACCCATCTTGTGACGGATCACGCCGGGCGAGTCCACGCTGCATGCCGCATGCACCACGCAGCCCATTACGTTGCCTGCAGGGATACTCGCATTGATCTCGCCCGAGGCGTCAATCGTCGTCAACCGGGTGCCGCTCAACGGTCGATCCACGCGATCAAAAAACCACCAGGGCACGCCGTTCATAGCGGTCAGCACCAAGGTGCTCGGGCCGATCAATGATTTGACCGAAAGCGCGGCAGCGCGCAATCCCGGTGCTTTCACCGCGATGATCAGCAGGTCGGGAATGGCAAAGTCTGCTGCGTTCGCTGACGCTGTAACGGCGGCGTGCAACGTCGCGTCTCCTTCGATCAACTGCAATCCGTTTTGCTGAACCGCCGCAAGCGTTGCTTCGCGTGCAAGCACGTTCACCGCATGGCCCGCTTTGGCCAATTTCACACCCAGCCAGCCGCCAATCGCACCTGCGCCAACTACACAGACTTTCAAGCGAAATCGCCCAACGATTTGCCCGGATTCATGATGCATTTTGGATCGAACGCCTGCTTGATCGAACGCATCATCGCCAGCTCGACCGGCGACTTAAATCGTGCCGCCTCACTGCGACGCAGCACGCCCAAACCATGCTCGGCCGACACCGAACCGCCAAACGCGTTCACCGCGTTATGCGCCACATGATTAACCGCCGCTTCGATCACGCCGAAATTCTCACCCACGGCGCCCTTCGGGGGCGACACGTTGTAATGCAGATTGCCGTCGCCCAAATGACCAAATACGATCATCCGCACACCAGGAAATTTCTCGGTGATTTCAGCGTTGGTCTGCTCGACAAAATCAGCGATGCGCGAAATGGGCACCGAGATGTCGTGCTTAATGTTTTTGCCTGCGCGCTGCTGCGCCTCGGTCATAAATTCGCGCAGACTCCAGAACTCGCGCGACTGCGTGATGTTGGTCGCAATCGCCGCATCGGTCACCAGCCCCGATTCGAATGCGGCTTCAAGCAAAGCTTCGAGCGAGGCGCGGCCACTGGCTTCGCTTTCTGCATCGGACAATTCAATCAAAACAGCCTGCGTTTGAGTCGCCGCAAGCGGCCAGCGCAGATGCGGCATTTGCTCGGTAAGAATGTCAATACACGGCTGCGTCAGCAACTCAAACGCGGTGAGCCGTGCGCCCAACTTTGCCTGCGCAACCTGCAGCAAATTCAGCGCATCGTGCACCGTCGCCACGGCCGCCCAGGCGGTGATTTTTGCGGCGGGCAACGGAAACAGTTTTACTGTCGCCGCCGTGATCACGCCCAGCGTTCCCTCGGCGCCAATGAACAAATCACGCAGGTCATAGCCGGTGTTGTCCTTGCGTAAGCCGCGCAAACCGTTCCATATTTCTCCCTGCGCGGTCACCACCTCCAACCCTAAACACAGCTCACGCGCGTTACCGAAACGAAGCACTGCGACGCCGCCAGCATTGGTCGAAAGATTGCCGCCAATGGTGCATGAACCCTCGGCCCCTAACGACAACGGAAACAACCGCCCCGCCTCGCGCGCCGCGTCCTGCAACGCCTGCAAAATGCACCCCGCCTCCACCGTCATCGTGTTGTTCAACGCGTCGATGCCGCGCACCCGGTTCATGCGCGCCAACGACAGCACCAACGCGCTGCCCGCCGCATCCGGGGTCGCCGCACCAGACATGCCGGTATTGCCGCCCTGGGGTACGATAGGCACGCCGTGCGCTGCACACCAGCGCACCACAATGGCCACATCCTCCGCCGTGTCTGGCTGTGCCACCGCGATCGCGCTGCCAAACCAGCGCTTGCGCCAATCGGTGACAAAAGGCGCCATGTCGGCGACGTCAGTGATCAGGCGGCCTGAAAATGTGTTGGCGAGAGATGATGTATTCATGGTGTCTTATGGGATTCGAGCTGGCGTGACTTTATCAGTGCGAGGCGATGCACCGCAGTGCCGCGTTCATTTGAACCACGCCATCCACCCGCTGACTCTGCTTCGCTAGCGCCAATTTACGGCTCAAGCCGACAGCCGCGACGGCCAAGCAGCGCGAGTAACATCAAATACCACTACAACCCGCATCAATCTCCGCCATGCCCTCCTTTCCTGATTCCCGCGAAACACGCGTACCGAGCGAGCGTGAAGCCGATCTTTTTGCACAATTGGGTAGACAGATTGCGCACGCCAAGACGGCAACGATCGCGTTCGCAAA
>JACMNN010000206.1 GCA_014378555.1 Burkholderiales bacterium
ATCGAAATCACCATCCTTGACGCGTCAAAGGCGGCTTTCAGTGTCGTCTCATTCGCTTTGGCTGCTTTGAAATGCCGCTCTTTCACGTGGCCGTAACCGCGAATATCCTCGGGGATCTGCGCCAGTTGTACTGCGAGTGAATGATTGTGCGGTGCAAGCTTGGCGACCACCTCTTCGATCAGGCGCCGATAGTCCACTTTGAGCTGCTGCTCCATGCGCCGCTCGTCGGTGTTTTTGAACAGATCGAGCGCCGTGCCGCGCAGGCCTTTGCGTGCGGCGAGGAAGCGGAACGCGCTCATCATCAACGGGCCAAACTGACGTTTTCTAATTTCACCCGTGACTGCGTCTTTTTTGGCAAAGAGCGGTGGCGCTAGATGAAAATTAAGTTTGTAATCGCCTTCAAACTGCCCTGCGATACGACGCTCAAAATCACCATTGCTGTGCAAGCGGGCAACCTCAAATTCGTCCTTGACCGCTAGCAGCTTGAAGTAGTAACGCGCAACCGCTTCGGTGAGCGCGGTTTTTCCGGGAAGCTTGGCGCTCTCGGCCTGACGCACAAAGGCGACGAAATCGCTGTAGGTTTTGGCGTACTTTTGGTCCTGATAATCGGTCAAAAATTTGACCCGTCGCTCGATTGTTTCTTCCAGCGATTCGCTCAACTTCATGGCTGCCGGTGCTGCAACTTTCGGTGTCGCAATAGCCTCGACACGCGCCATATCGACCACTGCGCGACGGCCCCACAGAAACGCGTTTTTGTTCATCTCGATAGCCGCACCGTTAAGCTCGATGGCGCGCAGGATCGTGGCCTCTTGCAGCGGAATCAGCCCTTTCTGCCATGCGTAACCGAGCACGAACAAGTTGGTGGCGATGGAGTCGCCCATCAGCCGCGTGGCCACTTTGGTTGCGTCCATAAACCAAGCAGAATCGGCGCCGCACGCGTCGATGATTTGCCGCTCCATGCTGCCAAGCGGGAACTTGAGGTCAGCGCTATGCGTGAAGGTGGCGGGCATAACGACCGCCGAATTGATCACCGCTTTGGTTACACCCACGGCCATCTTGGCCAATGAGTCTTCCGCCGTTGTGGTCAGAACGTCGCAACCGAGCACCAACTGCGCCTCGCCTGCCGCCACGCGCGTGGCGTGCAGCATGGCTTGGGTGGGGGCAATACGGATGTGGCTGGTCACCGAGCCATTTTTTTGCGCTAGGCCCGACATGTCGAGAATCGTCAAGCCCTTGCCTTCGAGGAAGGCGGCCATGCCGAGCACCTGCCCGACGGTCAACACACCGGTGCCGCCAATGCCGGTCGCGAGGATGTTGTAGGGCTTGGTGAGTGCTGGAATGATGGGCGTGGGGATGTCGCCAAATTCAACCGCGCCGACTTTCGCCGGCTTCTTCAGCGCCCCACCTTCAACGGTGACGAAGCTCGGGCAGAAGCCGTTGACGCACGAGAAATCTTTATTGCAGCTGCTCTGATCAATGGTGCGCTTACGGCCGAATTCTGTTTCAAGCGGCATGACCGACACGCAGTTTGATTTCACACCGCAATCGCCACAGCCCTCGCACACCGCCTCGTTGATGACCACACGTTTTGCTGGATCAGGAAACTTGCCAGTTTTGCGACGGCGACGTTTTTCTGCCGCGCACGTTTGGTCGTAAACGATGACGGTGCAGCCCGGTGCTTCACGAAATTCGCGTTGGATTTCGTCGAGCCGTTCGCGGTGATAGACCGGGCAGTTGGCGGGCAGCGCAATGTTTTCGTACTTCTCGGGTTCGTCGGTGATCACGCAAACTTTGTTGACACCCTCGGCAATGACCTGATTCAAAATCGTCAGTGGCGACAGCGGCCCGTCATGCGGTTGGCCTCCGGTCATGGCAACCGCGTCGTTGTAGAGAATTTTGTAGGTGATGTTCACCTTCGCCGCGACGCTGGCGCGAATGGCAAGCAGCCCGGAGTGATAGTAGGTGCCGTCGCCCAAGTTGGCGAAGATGTGCTTTTCGTCGGTAAACGGCGCCTGACCGATCCACGGCACGCCCTCGCCGCCCATTTGCGTAAAGGTGCTGGCGCGATCCATCCACACCGCCATGTAATGGCAGCCGATGCCCGCCACCGCGCGCGAGCCTTCGGGCACGTTGGTGCTGGTATTGTGCGGGCAGCCGGAGCAGAAATACGGCGCCCGTGCGATGGTGATGACGTTGTTGGCCAGGGCGCGTTCTTTTTCGTTGATCCAGTCAACACGCTGCTTGACCCGATCACTCACATAAAACTTGGCAATACGGCCGGCAATCACGCGGGCGATCATCGCTGGCGTTAATTCGGACGGCGCGGGCAGCAGCCAGTCGCCGTGCGGTCGCACCCATTCGCCCTTGGCGTCAAACTTGCCGACGACTTGCGGACGCACGTCCTCTTTCCAGTTGTAGAGCTGCTCTTTCAACTGATATTCGAGGACTTGCCGCTTTTCTTCAACTACCAGAATTTCTTCAAGGCCCGAGGCAAACTCATGCACGCCCTCTGGCTCGAGCGGCCACACCATGCCGACCTTGTAGACGCGCAGGCCGATGGCGCGCGCCAGCTCGTCGTCAATGCCGAGATCTTCCAGCGCTTGCCGCACGTCAAGGTACGCTTTGCCCGCGGCCATGATGCCCAAACGCGGACGCGGCGAGTCGATTACGATGTGATTTAACTTGTTCACCCGCGCGTAGTGAATCGCCATGTAGATTTTGTAATCATGCATGAGCTTTTCCTGCTCAAGCGGCGTGTGCGGCCAGCGGATGTTGACCCCCCCCTCGGGCAGCGGAAAATCGTCCGGAATAATCGGTTTGATGCGATCGACGTCAACAATCACACTGGCCGTTGACTCGACCGTATCGGTGACCGCCTTGATGCCGACATAGCAACCGGAGTAACGACTCATAGCGTAACCATGTACGCCCAGATCAAGGTATTCCTGCACCCCGGCCGGATACAAAATCGGGACCACGGCGCTGATGAATTCATGGTCCGACTGATGCGGCAGCGTGGAGCTTTTCGCGCCGTGGTCATCGCCCGCAATCAGCAACACGCCACCATGTTTGCTGGTGCCCGCATGGTTGGCGTGCTTGAACACATCACCGCAACGATCAACGCCGGGACCCTTGCCGTACCACATGGCAAACACGCCGTCGTACTTGGCCTGCGGATAAAGATTGAGTTGCTGCGTGCCCCACACCGAGGTTGCGGCCAGCTCCTCATTGACTCCAGGCACGAACGTGATGTGCGACTTGGCGAGATGCTTCTTCGCTCTCCACGCGTTCTGATCAATGGCGCCGAGCGGCGAGCCGCGATAGCCGGAGAGAAAACCGCCGGTATTCAAGCCCGCGTTCTCATCGATTTGGCGTTGCAACATCATCAGCCGCAGCAGCGCATGCGAGCCGTTCATGTAGACGCGGCCCGACGGCAGCGTGAATCGATCATCAAGGGCCACGTTCTTAATTGCCTGCTGAACGGCCTCCGGCAATGACGTGGTGGCGAGCGGTTCTTGCGACATTGAGCATTCCTTAATGTGGGGGAGCGGCGAGCGGGATCACCGCGTTGCGCAAATCGTAGAAATTAGGTCAATTATGTTGACCTTTTTTGCAATACCCGAAATTTACCCCTTTCCGAGAGATTTGTCTGCATGAATTCAATCGGGCTGCAGCGACCGCTAAGCGCAGAATTTCCACATGGCGCATTGTGTGCGCCCTGAGCGCAGCGAAGGGTCTGATCACGCATCAAACCCTTCGCTGCGCTGAGGGCAAACGGAGCTGAGAGCGCCCCCTACTTCGCCGCTGAACTAGCTATCAGCTTTACGGCTATAACCGTATCTGTATTGGGCATAAACTACATTTCGTTCATTATCGGCAGGGAACATTTTCAGCGCTATCCTCAATAGCGATAGTGCTATCAACAAAAAACTGTATCTCAAACTGAGCCTCCGGACGGCTCGCGTTCTGCTGCGTAGCTAGCATCAGGCCATGACCCAAAAAACCGATTTCAACTTCTTCCATCCGCTGCGCGTGCGTTGGGCAGAGGTGGATATGCAACGCGTCGTCTTTAACGGCAACTATTTGCTGTATTTCGACGTGGCATTCACCGAATACTGGCGAGCGACCGGGCTTCGCGATCCCCTGGGTCAGCAAAAATCGGGCAAAGAACTGTTCGTGCGCAAAGCGCAAATCGAGTATCACGGCTCAGCCGGTTTTGATGACGAGCTAAACATTGGCGTGCGCTGCGCAAAGCTGGGTCGCAGCAGCATGACCATCAACATCGCAATTTTTCGCGGCGATGATCACTTGATCGACGGTGAACTTATCTACGTTTACGCCGACACCCAGGCGAAGAAATCAACGCCGATTCCCGACGCGTGGCGCGAGCGGTTGGCGCAGGTTGAGCGAGTAAAGCCAGAAGGCGTGTAGGCGCGGCGAAAGCCGCGATAGCCGAAGTTTTTGCAATTTCCGCAGCTACCTGCAGCGCCCTAAACGCCCGCCGTCATCCCGCCGTCGACATACAGAATATGTCCATTCACGAAATCAGATGCAGGCGCGGCGAGGAAGATGATTGCCCCCATCAGCTCTTCAACTTTGCCCCAGCGGCCCGCAGGCGTGCGCTGTTTGAGCCAGGTCGTGAATTCCGGGTTTTGCACCAGCGCCTGCGTGAGCTCAGTATCGAAATATCCTGGCCCGAGGCCATTGACTTGGATGCCGTATTTCGCCAGCTCAACGCACATGCTTTTGGTCAGCATTTTCAGCGCACCTTTGCTCGCGACGTACGGCGCAATATTGGCGCGGCCCAGTTCGCTGTTTACCGAGCAAACGTTAATGATCTTGCCGCGTCCGCGAAGCAGCATATGACGCACCACGGCCTGACTCACCGCGAACGCGCTGGTGACATTGGTATCGAACAGCCGCTGAAAATCACCGAGCGGAAACTCGATAAAAGCATTGCGAATTTGGATTCCGGTGTTGTTCACCAAAATATCAATGGCACCGATGTCGCGCTCAATGCTGTCGATGTTGGCCTGAGTCGCGGCGTGGTCGGTCACGTCGAACGCGCGCACTGATGCAGTCTCGCCGCGCGCGGTAAAAGCCGCTGCCACGCGCTCACATTTCGCGGCATCGCGACCATTGATGATCACGTGTGCGCCAGCGCTTGCCAGCGCCTGCGCCAGCGCTAAGCCGATTCCTTGGGACGAGCCGGTAATGAGCGCGCGTTTATCGGTGAGATCGAAGAGAGGATGCTGTGTATTCATGGCGCTAATGTATTCCGCTGCGTCAGCACACCCATTCGTCGTGCCGAAATTAGGCTCGCCGCACGCTAGATCGGTCGCCGCCCGGACGCCCGAACTGGCGCCGCGCTACACTCGAATCAGGAGAAAATTATCATGTTGATGGCAATGCTTTATGGCGCAAAAGACTTGCGCTTGGAACGCGGTGACGACCCAGTGGTAGGCCCCGGACAAGTAAAAATTCGCTTTGGTGCCGGCGGTATTTGCGGCAGCGACTTATCTTATTACGGCAAAGGGCGAATTGGCGATTTTTCGCTGATGCAACCGCTGTGTTTAGGCCATGAAGTGTCGGGCGAAGTCGACGAGGTCGGCGCGGGCGTCACTCGCGTGAAAAAAGGTGATCGGGTCGCCATCAACCCCAATCAGCCGTGTCGGGTTTGCCGCACCTGCAAGGTGGGTAAAGGCCATATTTGTCTGGCGATGAATTTTTATGGCAGTGCGGCCCTGTTCCCGCATATTCAGGGCATATTTCGCGAGGTCATCGTGGCCACCGAGGCGCAGTGCTTTGTGGTGCCGCAAAGCTGTGATTTCCGCATCGCAGCGATGGCCGAACCGCTGGCTGTGGCGCTGCACGCGGTGCGCCGCGCTGGATCGCTAGTGGGCAAGAGCGTGCTGGTCACTGGCGTGGGGCCGATTGGCAGCCTGCTGGTGCTTGCCGCCAAGCGCGCGGGAGCCGCTCATATTGCCGTGACTGACGTGGCCGACGCAGCACTCAAACGAGCCGAGGCGCTGGGCATTGATGAGGCGGTAAACGCAGTCGCGTCGCCCGAAAAAGTGGAAGCCTGGTACGCCAACAAAGGCACGTTTGACGTGACGTTTGAATGCTCCGGCAACGCCGCCGCCATCGCCTCTGCGATTCAGGCTACAGCCTCAGGCGGATGCGTGGTGCAGGTAGGCATGTTGGGCGTACCCACCGCGGACATTGCGGTCAACCGCATGGTGTCGCGCGAGGTCGATTGGCTGGGTGCGTTTCGCTTTGATGGCGAATACGGCGCTGCCGTGCATGAGCTGGCATCAGGGGCCATTGACGTGTCGTCGCTGTTAACGCACAGCTACAAAATGAGTGCAGCCAATGATGCGTTTTTGATGGCGGCGGATCGGTCGCAGTCGATGAAGGTGCATCTGACTTTTTAAGCACCGCCGAGCTGAGTAGCGGGCGCGTACGCAGAGAGAAAAACGCAAAAATTGACATCGGTTCACATGAAGTGAAATGCCCGTAGCTTGTAGTTATGCCATTGGTATAATCAAACATCATAAATTTGCGGCAGAAGATCTTTCGTATGTTGACCTCAAACTCATCGGCAACTGTGCGGTGTGGCACGCCGCTATTTCTATTGCGCTCGTTGTTGATCGGTGCGTTGTTTTCTGCGGCACCCGCGGCGTTTGCCAAAGACATTGTGATCGCCCAGATCGCACCCATGACGGGCGTTCAAGGCGCTGCTGGCAAAGCCTATGCAGCAGGGTTGCGACTCGGATTTGACGCGGTTAACGCAAGCGGCGGGATCAATGGATCTGTGGTGCGCTTAGTGTCCGTGGACGACGCGTACAAGCCCGAAGACACCGTTCGCCTCGCCAAAGAAACCATCGCCCGCGAAAACCCCGTAGCGCTGGCCGCGACCGTCGGCACCGCCAACGCCGACGCTCTGATCAAGGCGGGCGTGATGGCCAGTACTGGCATTCCGCTGATCGGCCCAAGCTCCGGCGCCACCAGCGTGATCGGCCAGCCCGGCGTGTTCGTGACCAAGGCGAGCTATGCCGATGAGGTCAATCAGCTGTTCATCACCTTAAAAAGCATGGGTTTAACCCGTGTGGCGGTGTTGTTTCAGGACGACGGCTACGGTCGTGACCTGCTTGCCAGTGCGATGCTACTGGCGCCAAAATATAAGATCGAACTGATAGCCCAAAGCCCATACGACCGCATCACCGGCAACGTCGAACCGGCAGTAGCAGCGCTGCTAAAAGCAGATGCGCAGGTTATCTTTCTCGCGGCGATTTCGGCACCTGCTGCTAGCTTCATCAAGGCCTATAAACAACGGGGCGGCAACGCGATGTTGATCGGCCCATCGCCAATCGATGTTTCCTATTTGCAGAAGCAGCTCAGCAAAGAACTGCTACGCGGCTATGTGGCCTCCACGGTCGGCCCGGTCGAGTCGCGCACCTCGCTGCCGATCATTCGCGAATATTTAAAGCTCAAAGCAGCCAGCCCGTCGGCCGACTACGGCACCCGCTCGCTTGAGGGCTACGTCACCGCGCGCGTCATCGTTACTGCCTTGCAGCGCGGCAAGGCCACGCCTGAGGGCTTGTCCGGGTCGTTGAAGGCGTTGCGTGGATTGGATCTTGGTGGCATGAGTGTTGACTTCGCCGACCTTAAGCGCGGCGGCAGCTCGTATGTTGACTTTGTCACCATTGACCGTATGGGTGCGATGATTCGCTGACGGCGTGAAGCGACGAACGCTTTGGCCTGCAACTTACAATCGTTCGATCGCCTTTTTTACTGACATCAGACATGCTCGAATGCATCACGCTTGAACCTTCCGCTCCGGCCACCGCCTGCGTCATCTGGATGCACGGCTTGGGAGCCGATGGCAATGACTTCGTCCCGATGGTGCCCGAGTTGGGCTTGCCTCGCGAGCACTCAGTGCGCTTTGTGTTTCCCAATGCGCCGACCATGCCGGTCACCATCAACGGCGGCTATGTGATGCGCGCCTGGTACGACATTTTGTCGGCCGAACTCGATAAACGCGCCGACGAAAATGGCGTTCGCAACAGTGCCGTCGCCATCGACGAACTGATCGCCGACCAATGCGCCAAAGGCATCGCGTCCAGCCGCATCGTGCTTGCCGGATTTTCACAAGGCGGCGTGATTGCGCTGCAAACCGGCTTGCGCTATCCGGAGAAGCTGGGCGGCGTCATGGCGCTGTCGACTTATCTCGCCTGCGCCGAAACGGTGGGCGCAGAAGCCTCAAGCAGCAATCGCAACCTGCCAATTTTTTATGCCCACGGCTCGAGCGATACTGTTATTTCGATTGCCCTCGCTAAGCAATCCAAATCACGGCTCGAGACCCACGGCTATAAAGTTGAATGGCACGAATACGCCATGCCGCATTCGGTATGCGCGGAAGAAATTGACGACATTGCTGCGTTTTTAAAACGTGTGTTGGCGATTGGCTAACGTGCTCTTGATGCAGTGCGTGAGCTGTGCATGAGCGAGCTACGCCCGTGCTGACCTCATTACTCAATTCATTGCAAAACGGCGACGCCCGCCGCCTAGCTTGGGCCATGGGTTCGCCGTCTTTGTTTGACGCTGCAAACCCCACGTGGCGGGGCCGCTTGCGCACCGATGCCTGGTCGGCGCAAGAACTGGCGCGCTGCGCTGATTGGTTGCTCGCCATCGACCACGACCCCCACGCGCTGCAGGCGTCGCTGGGTGACCCGCTGGTCAACACGCCGCTGGGCCATACCTTCGAAAAATTTGTGTTGTTTTGGCAAGCGGCTCGGCCCGATGTTCGCGCCGCAACGCGCGGCTTGATCGTCAGAACTGCAGGACGCACCGTGGGCGAATTTGACGTGGTGTTGCTGCGTCATGATGGCGTGATTGAAACGCTGGAAGTGACTGTCAAGTATTACCTCAACCTGCATCCTGAACTCGGCATGGCTGGTTGTTTCGGACCGCGCGCGTTTGACCGCATGACCGACAAATACAGCAAGATGACCACCCGGCAAACCGATCTTGGGCACACCGACGCGGGGCGCTTGGCAATCTGTGGATGGCTTGAAACGAAGTGCGGCGAAACTCGAACGCCGGACGATTTGATGGTTGAAAACTACGCACTCGCACGCGGCTATGTGTTTCATCCGTCAGCTGACGCCACCATTCCCACTGAACTGTCGCCGCAGCACGGGCGCGGCTTGTGGCAAACCGATGAACACGCGTTGTCGGAAAATTTAACCAGCGTTTGGCGCAACCTGTCAAGCCGCGAATGGCTCGGACCGTATCAGGGCGGTGCGGCAGAAAGCGGCTGGCCAAACGATATCGCGATGCCGCGCATGTACGCCCACCTGGTGCAGCACGGCGACCAATGGACGGAAACCGAACGCCGATTTGTGGTGCGTGCTGAATCGGGATTGCTGAAAGCGGTGTGAGCGCGCAAAGCGCAAGCCGCGCTTTGCTGGCCCGCTAGATCATCATTGCCTTCGCGGCCGCTACGCGCCGGTCACCGCTTTCAGGGCATCGATCTCAGCCTCGCTCTTGCCCAGCACGTCGCGCAACACGTCCATCGTACTCGACCCTTTCACCGGAGGCGCATGGCGATAGGTCACCGGTGTTTCGCTCATGCGAATCGGGCTGCGCACCATTGCAATGTTGCCGCCGCCCTGCTCTGCGGGCCGCTGCATATCCAAGCGCAGTTCACGATGCTGAACCTGAGGGTGCGCGAACACTTGGTCATAGGTGTTGATCGGGGCATGCGGGATGCCGAGACTGCCGAATTTATCCAGCCAGAATTCAGTGCTTTGCGTGGTGAGAATGGCTTCAAGATCGATCACCAGTTGCGGCCGATTGGCGTTGCGATCTTTCATCTCCAGATACTCGGGCTGGAACGCCATCTCAGGCACACCCATCGCTGCAGCAAGCTTGCGCCATTGACCGTCATTACCCGCGCCAACAATCATGTAGCCATCGGCGGTTTTAAACGACTGATACGGCGCCAAGTTGACGTGCGCGTTGCCCACGCGCTCCGGTAGTTTTCCGGTGATGAAATAGGTGGCAATCTGATTGGCCCCGAACTGCACAATCGAATCGAGTAGCGCGATGTCAATATGCTGGCCGCGGCCGGTGCTGTGCCGCGCCTCAATGGCTGCCAGCACCGCGATGGTTGCGTTCAGCCCTGAGAGCACATCGGTGACCGCAATCACCACCTTCACCGGTCCGCCGCCCGCACCGCCCTTATCGACGTCGGCATGGCCGTTGATGGCCATCAAGCCACCTTCGGCCTGGCACAACAAGTCGTAGCCCGGCCGATGCGCATACGGCCCATCCTGACCATAAGCGGTGATTGAGCAATACACCAGTTTCGGGTTAATCAGCGCGAGCGACGCGTAGTCAAGGCCGTAACGCTTTAAGTCGCCGAGCTTGTAATTTTCAACCAGGATGTCGCACTTCGCGGCTAACTCGCGCAACAGCGCTTGGCCCTCGGCTTTGGAAATATCCACCGTGACCGACCGTTTGTTGCGGTTGCAGCTAGAGAAATAGGCGGAGTCTTCGGTATCTTTGCCGTCGCTGTCGGAAAGCCATGCTGGCCCCCAGGCGCGGGTGTCGTCACCGGTATCGGGGCGCTCGATTTTGATCACATCGGCCCCCAAATCGCCGAGCGTTTGCGTGCACCAAGGGCCCGCCAGAACGCGGGTTAAATCAAGAACACGGAGATGAGCGAGCGGGCCAGCCATAATTCAGCATAAGTTTTGTTGAAGCGGGCATTATGAGTTACTACAAACACCACGTCTTTTTTTGCACCAACGAACGAGACGATGGCCGTCCGTCCTGTGGCGAGCGTTGCGCAGGCGACCTGCGCGACTACGCCAAGAAAAAATGCAAATCACTCGGTCTTTCCGGTCAGGGCAAAGTTCGGGTGAACAATGCCGGTTGCCTAGACCGCTGTGAAGAAGGCCCGGTGATGGTGGTCTACCCGGAAGAGGTTTGGTATCACTATCAAAATGAAGCCGATGTAGACGAGATTATTAGCGAACATTTGCAGGGCGGGCGGGTGGTCGAGCGGCTGCAGATTTAGTGCGCCTTAGCTCGTTTGCGTAATCGCCAGAATTGCCGCCGCACATTCTGGTCGACACAACAGCAGCCCGCTGTGTAGCACCACATCGCGCTGGTTGAACACAATCGCGCGCCCCTGCAAATCCGACACATGCAGCCCGTGCGCTAGTGCCACGCCGATCGGTGCTGCTGCATCCCACTCATTCAAACCGCCCTCGTGAACGTAGGCGAGCGCGTCGCCACGCACCACCACCAACGCTTTAGCGCCGGCTGAGCCAACCGGTTCGATACGCGCGTCGAGCGCCTTGGCAATGGCGGCGGAAAACGCCGGCGGCCGCGAGCGACTGACCACGATCACTTTCTGTGGATTTCGCTTCAGCGCCACGGGCATCGAGTCAAACACTTCGTCGCGCGGCGGTTGTGCAACGGCCGCAGCAATCACCTCGCCATGCGCCACCAGTGCCACATGCACCGCCCAGTCGTCACGCCCGTCACGGTATTCACGCGTGCCGTCGAGCGGGTCGATGATCCAGACGCGGTCAGCGGTGAACCGCTTGCCGTCGTCCGCCGATTCTTCGGACAACACCGCGTCATGCGGACGCGCAATGGCCAGCGCGTTGAGCAGAAAAATATTTGCCTCACGATCCCCAGCATCGCCTAGCGCTCGCCCTTCGTGGCTACCGCCATTGCGCAGGTGCAACAGCAACGTACCGGCCTCGCGCGCCAAACGGCGGGCAAGGACGACGTCCGTCGACGGATCGGTGTTGTTCAGCACCCGTTTTTCCTGCCGTCGTCGCAGGGTGGCAGCCAATACCGTTCGGTTAGCGATCGAACCCGTTCGCCCTGGGCGCGGCGAAGGGTCTGATCACGCATCAAACCCTTCGCTGCGCTCAGGGCGAACGGATTTAAGCGAACAGTATTGGGTGGGCAGCCCCTGCCCACCAAGCCACAACGCCGCGAGTCATCTCGTAACGCAACGCCATGGTGGGCGCGGGTCGCCCACCCTACACGCATACAGCTTTTTCTGCGAAGTACCAGTGCTGTTGAGCTAGCGGTCGCAATTCCACAAATTCGACTTTTTCCTAAAATGGCATGTAAGGCCGAGCCACAGGGCAGTTCTCTGAAAAGCTGTTGAAAACTATCGTCCACCAAAATCACCCTCAAATCTCCAAAATCTGCTGCCGCTCTTCCTTGGTTGGCGCAATACCCATGCGCTCGTACGCATCGAAAATCACATCAACTATTTCTTGCGGCTCTTCTAGGATTTGCATCAATTCAATATCGCCCGGAGAAATCAATTTATCGCGCAGCAATGTGTCGCGCATCCAGTCGTGCAGCCCGCCCCAGAATTCCTGACCCACCAGAATGATCGGAATCCTTCGCGCTTTGCCGGTCTGGATTAGCGTCAGCGCCTCGGTCAGCTCATCGAGCGTGCCGAAGCCGCCCGGCATGCAAATCAACGCCGCAGACGTTCGTACGAACGCTAATTTACGGTTGAAAAAGTATTTGAACGAAATGCCCATATCCTGAAACGGATTGCCGTGCTGCTCGTGCGGCAACTGAATGTTTAGGCCAATGGACAGGCTTTTTCCAGCAAACGCACCCACGTTGGCCGCCTCCATAATGCCCGGTCCGCCGCCGGAAATTACGCTGAAACCCGAGTCTGACAACAGCCGCGCAATCGCCACCGTGCGCCCGTACCAAGGGTTATCGGCCTGAATGCGCGCTGAGCCAAAAATCGATACGGCGGGCTGCACCGGGCGCAGCTTTTCGGTGGCGTAGACGAACTCCGACATAATCTGCAACGCACGCCATGCTTCTTGCCCCGGCGTCAAATCCGCGGCGCTCACGGCGCTTTTCAGCTGCGCCACTTTTGCCTTCGTGCTCTCATTGTTCACTGTCATGACGCAATCCCGTAAAAAACTCGTTTTAGTCGACGGATCATCATATCTCTACCGGGCGTTTCATGCGCTACCGGATTTACGCACCAAGGCGGGCGAGCCCACCGGGGCGATCCGTGGCGTGCTGTCGATGCTGCGTCTGCTGGTCGACCGAGAGAAGCCCGATTACTTCGCCGTCATCTTTGATGCGCCCGGCAAAACCTTTCGCGACGACTGGTATCCCGAGTACAAAGCCAATCGCTCACCGATGCCCGACGACATGCGTCCGCAAATCAAGCCGCTGCACGACATAGTTCGCGCCCAAGGCTGGCCGCTGATTATGGAAACGGGTGTTGAAGCGGACGACGTGATCGGCACGTTGGCGGTGCAGGCCGAAGCGGCGGGCCTTGATTGCGTGATCTCAACCGGCGACAAAGACTTAGCGCAACTGGTGACTGAGCACGTCATTCTGAAAAACACCATGTCGATGGAAACGCTCGACATTGCCGGCGTTAAAGAAAAATTTGGCGTCGCACCGGCGCAGATTCTTGACTATCTCACCCTAATCGGCGACACCGTCGACAACGTGCCGGGCGTGCCTAAAGTCGGCCCCAAAACCGCCGTCAAATGGCTGGCCGAGCATGGCTCACTCGACGCCATCGTTGCCCATGCCGACAAGATTACCGGCGTGGTCGGTGAGAACCTGCGCAACACATTGCAGTGGCTGCCGAAAGCGAAACAACTGCTCACCGTGAAGTGTGATTTGACCCTGCCCTACGCGCCGGCTGGATTGGCGTTCACGGCCGCCGATACGGCAGCGCTACTTGGGTTTTTTGAGCGGTTTGAGTTCAAGGCAATGGCCAACGAAATCCGCAACGCAGCCCCCCTAACCCTTTCCCGCGGGCGGGAGAGGGCTAGCGGTGAGGGTGCCGGTGACCTGCCAAATCACGCTGCTAACGGCGACCCAATCCAGTCAGATTTACTTTCCACCAGCCACCCTCACCCCAACCCTCTCCCGCCGGCGGGAGAGGGAGTCGAACCCGTTGCGGCGCCTGTTGAGAAGCCGCCACGCTCCTATCGCACCATTGCAACTGACGCCCAACTAGACGAAGTCATCACCGCGATCAACGCGGCCGAGTTAACCTGCTTTGACACCGAGACCACGTCGCTCGAACCGATGACCGCCAAAATTGTCGGACTGTCGTTTGCCTGGCAGCCGTTTGCCGCGGTCTACATTCCGCTCGCGCACCGCTACCCTGGCGCACCCGAGCAGTTGCCGTTCGACCAAACACTGGCCAAATTAAAGCCGTGGTTTGAAGATGCCAGCAAAAAGAAGCTGGCCCAAAACGCTAAATACGACGAACACATTCTGCTCAACGCTGGCATTCAAGTGCGTGGCGTAGCCCATGACACACTGCTTGCCGACTATGTTTTAGAAAGCCACAAGCCGCACGACATGGATTCGATGGCGCTGCGTTTTCTTGATGAAAAGACGATCAAGTTTGCGGACGTTGCCGGCAAGGGCGCCAAGCAGATCGGCTTCGACGAAGTCGACATTGAGCGTGCCACTGAATACAGCGCGGAAGATGCCGACGTTACGCTGCGTTTGCATGCTGCTATTTACCCGCTGGTTGCTGCTGATGCCAAGCTCAAATACATCTACGAATCGCTGGAGCTTCCGACCCGCGAAGTGTTGGTGCGGATCGAACGCAACGGCGTTTTGATCGACTCTGGGCTGCTGCAAAAACAATCGCACGAACTCGGCTTGCAGGTCAACGCGCTCGAACAAAAGGCATACGAATTGGCCGGCCAGCCGTTCAATCTCGCCTCGCCAAAACAACTCGGCGAAATTCTCTTCGTCAAACTCGGCTTACCGATTAAACGCAAAACAGCAACCGGTCAACCGTCGACGGATGAAGATGTTTTAACCGAACTGGCCGACGATTATCCGCTGCCAAAACTGTTGCTCGAACATCGGTCGTTGTCAAAACTTAAAAGCACCTATACCGACAAACTGCCGCGCATGGTGAACCTGGCTACGGGCCGCGTGCACACCAATTACGGACAGGCCACCGCCATCACCGGCCGGCTGTCGAGCAACGAGCCGAACCTGCAAAACATTCCGGTGCGCAGCCCGCAAGGGCGCGAAATTCGCAAGGCTTTTATTGCCGCGCCGGGTAGCGTGATTGTGTCGGCCGACTATTCACAAATCGAGCTGCGCATCATGGCGCACATCTCGCAAGACGCCTCCCTGCTCGACGCGTTTGCGAGGGGCCTTGATATTCACAAAGCCACTGCAGCGGACATTTTCAGCCTGCCGATTGCCGAGATCAGCAGCGAGCAACGACGCTACACCAAGGCTGTTAACTTTGGCCTGATCTATGGCATGGGAGCGTTCGGACTGGCCGCACAACTGGGCATTGAGCGCGGTGCCGCGCAGCAATTTATCGACAAATACTTCGCCCGCTATCCGGGTGTTGCCGCGTATATGCAGGCGACCCGCGAATCAGCGCGGGCCGATGGTTATGTCGAAACCGTATTCGGCCGCCGCCTGACGTTAACCGACATTAACGGCGGCAACGGCCCCCGTCGCGCAGGTGCCGAGCGTGCGGCCATTAACGCGCCCATGCAGGGAACCGCGGCAGACCTCATCAAACTAGCGATGATTGCGGTTGACGCGTGGCTCAGCGACTCGAAACTGAAATCAAAATTGGTTATGCAAGTGCATGACGAATTGGTGCTTGAAGTACCGCTCGATGAGCTCGAAATTGTTAAAAAAGTGTTGCCCGAGCGAATGTCCAGCGTGGCGCTATTGCGGGTGCCACTGGTCGCTGAAGTAGGCGTTGGCGCGAACTGGGATGAGGCGCACTGATATGTAAATTGGCCGCGCGCAACGTGTTTGATGAAACCCGCTTCAATCGATAGTAAATGATTCCACCCACCACTCAATCCGCCCGCGCTGCCCGCGAAGTACTTGACCTGCAAACCGCACGCATCGACATCGAAAAAGAGTTCGGCGAGCAAGGTTTTCGTAACGGCATCAGCTACGTCACCGACAAACGCATTCAGATCACCTCAGCGCAGATGGACGAGGAGCGGGTGTGGCATTTGGTTGCCGCCGTTAAAGGTACGCAGTCCGAGCCCTACATCACCACGGTGGAAATGGAATTCTTTGAGTTCGGCATCGACATCTTCGCGGCCGAATGCACCTGCCCTGTTCGCTTGAATTGCAAACACGCCGCAGGTTTGGCCTACCTGTGGACGACCATGCAGCCGCAGAAAAGCGGCACGCTTACCGGCGTCACCGCTGAGCCGATCGGCGAGGAGATTTTTAGTGGCGAGACGCCAGTGATAGCTGCTGTCACCAGCGCCACCAACACCGTGCGTACCGGTCTCGCTGCCGATTTATCGTTGTGGTTGCGCGCCGGGTTTGAGCAGACGGCAGCACCCGAACGAAGCGACGCCGGTGAGCCGAAAGCGGCCACTGAATTTGTCGCCTATTTACTTACCGAGCGCGGCGAGATCACCATTGCCAAAGCGCGGCGGCTGAAGGGTGGTGAGACCAAGCTTAATGTGCAGGCGGCGTCCCTCAGCTGGATCAGCCACGGGCACGCCGCGCCGGGCTATGTGTCCGACGAGGATGAGCCCATTTTGCGCATGCTCGCTGCCACCATCGGCTTGCAATCGACGCGACCGATTCTGCAATTAAACGGCACCACAGGTGCCCAGTTGTTGCGCATGGCGCTGGCCAGCAAACGGCTGTGGATCGCACCGGTTGGATTTACCGACACCGAAACGCGAACCCGTGCGCTCAAGTCAGCCGATGTGCCCACGTTGGGCGAGCCGCTGACGCTCGCCGAGGCGGTGCCGATGCTGCTGCTGTGGGAGAACATCAGCACGCCGTTGGGCGAGCGTGTGGCGCTGCGCGCGCGTGCTTCAGAACAAGATGGCGCGCCGTCGCTGCCGATCATCGCGCTCGATCCGGCGTTGGTGATCGACTCCACGAGCAACCAAATACGGCCGATGGAAAGTGCGGTAAGTGCTGCAACGCTCGCACGCTTGGTTGCGCTGCCGCTGCTGAAAGTCGATGACGCCAGTGCCTGGGCGTTTGTTGCCGACGCACTGCGCGATCTGCCCGACTTCGCGGCAATTCCGCGCTGCCCGACCGTTGACGATATTGAAGCGCTGCTGCCGATACCGACGCCGGTGCTGCGCTTCGCGTTGATCGAGTTTGATGTGTCGGTCGGCTGGGGTCGCAATTCAACGCTGCAGGCACGCGTGTTTCCTGCGGTGCAATTGCTGTTCCGCTATCCCGATGGCAAGTTGCTTGCGTTTCAACGCAACGGCTTGGAGCATGCCGTTGAACAAGAGCGCGTGGGTCGCGACGTAATTTCGCAGCGGCTACGCAACGTGCGCGTTGAGTCGCGCTGGGAAATGCGCATGCCGCGCCTGCTCTATCCAGCGGATCGGGTTGAGCCTTCGCTGGCCTATGCCCGCGACATCAAATCGTTGCGTGAATCGTTGTGGGGGCTACCCGATCACGACTGGTCAGGTCGCGGGCCTGCGGTGCTGGCCGATGCGCAAATGGCGGGCTTTGAGATTGAGATTGAAACCGGTTTTCCCATCTCAATGGAGGACATTCCCGAGCCGTCACTGGAGTTGGCACCGGGCACTGAAACCGGTTGGTTTCGTCTGTCGTTAGGCGTTGATGTCGACGGTAAACGCGTTGATTTGGCACCGGCCTTAGCCAAGCTGATTGCCGCACAAAAAGACCCTGAACAATGGCTCGCCGCGTTGCCGATGGTGCAACACGTATTGCTCTCAGTGCCGGTGCCAGACCGCATGCATGCCGCCCAAGTGGTGCGCATCACCGGCGAGCGCGTGGCGGCTATTTTGAAGCCGGTATTTGAATGGTTTCAAGGCGGTGAAGTTAGTGAAATGAGCGGGCTGCAAGCGGCACTGTTGCCCGACCTGGCTAACGACACGGTGCTGTATCTGGGGCGCGATCATCCGGCGTGGCTCGCGATGCGCGACAAGTTGCGCGACGGCGCAGAGCTGTTGTCAATCAGTGCGGCTGCCGGCTTCGACGCCACGTTGCGGCCTTATCAAAATCACGGCCTAGCGTGGCTCGCCCACCTTTACGAATTGGGCATGGGCGGGGTGTTAGCCGATGACATGGGCCTAGGTAAAACGGTGCAGACGCTGGCACATTTGCATCGCCTGCATACGCCCACCCCGTTAGCCCTGAGCGCAGCGGAGGGTCCGACCTCCAAGTCATCAAACCCCTCACCACCCCCGTTCGCCCTGAGCGCAGCGAAGGGTTTGACCCCCGAGTCATCAAACCCTTCGCCCCAGGCCCAAGGCGAACAGCAAGCAACGCACGCAAAACCCAGCCTGATCATCGCGCCCACTTCGGTGCTGAGCAACTGGCAACGTGAAGCCGAACGCTTTGCGCCAACACTGAAAATGTATCGTCATCACGGCAGCGAGCGCTCGTCAAACGCAAAAGCTTTCGCCACGGCAGACGTAGTTTTAACCAGCTACCCGCTGTTGCAACGTGACGAAAAAATGTTGTCAGATGTTGAGTGGAACGTGGTCGTTTTCGACGAAGCGCAAACGCTTAAAAACGCTAAAGCAAAAACCTACGTTTCCGCACAATCGCTTAAGGCACAGCAACGTATCGCACTCACCGGCACGCCGATGGAGAACCATCTTGGCGAATTGTGGGCGATTTACAACGTACTGATTCCGGGCCTGCTGGGCGACCTTGACGGCTTCAATCGAATCTTCCGGCACCCGATTGAGCAACGCGCCGACAGCGAGCAGATGAAAAAGTTGAAGGCCAGAATTCGCGCCTTCATCCTGCGTCGCGGTCGCGACCAGGTGCTCAACGAGCTGCCGCCGAAAACCGAATACACCCGCTGGATCGAGCTCGAATCTGCGCAGGCCGACATGTATGAATCGCTGCGCACAGCGATCCACGAAGACATCCGCAAAGTCATTGACAAAAAGGGCTTGAAGCAAAGCACCATTCACATCCTAGATGCACTATTGAAACTGCGGCAAGTTTGTTGCGACCCGCGTTTAGTCAAGCTTCCAGGCGCAGCGGCGCGTGCGATGGGCGCAGGCAGCGCCAAGCTCGACTGGCTGAGCACGCATGTTCCCGAGCTCATGGAAGAAGGCCGCAAAGTGCTCATCTTCTCGCAGTTCACCAGCATGCTGGCGCTGATTGCAGAGATGCTGAATGAACAGAAAATAGAGTTTGCCTTGTTAACCGGCGACACGCTGGATCGCGACACGCCCATCGACCAATTTCAGTCGGGCAAAGTGTCGGTGTTCCTGTTGAGCTTAAAGGCTGGTGGCGTCGGTTTAAACCTCACCGCCGCAGACACCGTCATCCACTACGATCCGTGGTGGAACCCAGCAGTAGAAGCCCAAGCCACCGCTCGCGCACACCGCATGGGGCAAGACAAACCGGTGATCGTGACCAAGCTGGTCGCAAAAGGCACACTAGAGGAACGCATGCTCACGATGCTCGCGCGGAAGCGGGATTTGGCTTCAGCTTTGTTGGATGGGGAAGGGAATGCGTTGACCGGGTTGACGGTGGCGGATGTGGATGCGTTGCTGGCACCGATATCGACATTGCAGTGAGTTCGTTCCCGTTCGCCCTGAGCACAGCGAAGGGTTTGATGCATGGCGGCCGTTCACCCTGAGCACAGCGAAGGGTTTGATCAAGTCATGCAGTCCGTTTGCCGTATCCCGTTCGCCCTGAGCGCAGCGAAGGGTCTGATGCATTGAGGTGGCTCGTTTGCCACGGACCGCCGCCGCCGAAACCCCAACCCTCATCGCGAAGCGATCAAATATCGGCCCGACGGGTCCCCGTTGATTGGCCCCGAGAAGCGGAAGAAAAAAGCGATAAGAACA
This sequence comes from Burkholderiales bacterium, assembly GCA_014378555.1. Classification (GTDB taxonomy): domain Bacteria; phylum Pseudomonadota; class Gammaproteobacteria; order Burkholderiales; family Casimicrobiaceae; genus Casimicrobium. The sequence goes on from JACMNN010000206.1 coordinate 19,869, forward strand.
GAAAACTGTTTGAGCGATAGCGAGTTTTTTTCTGTTCCGCTTTTTTCTGAGCATCGCAGGATCAGGACAATCGTCGGGGTCGCCTTCTTTTGGTTACTTTTCTTGGCGAAGCAAGAAAAGTGACTGCCCCGCGGCATCAGCGGAAACGTGGC
>JACMNN010000207.1 GCA_014378555.1 Burkholderiales bacterium
CTGAAAGTAGAGTTCATTCCGGTCACCGATTACGCCGCAACCGTCGAAGGACTCGCTGCGAAAAAGATCGACATGGTTTGGTACGGCGGCTTCACCTTTGTGCAGGCCTACGTGCGCAGCGGCAAAACTGCCATTCCACTAGTGCAGCGCGCCGAAGACGCAGAATTCAAAAGCGTGTTCATCACCACCAACCCCGACATCAAAACACTCGCTGACCTTAAAGACAAAACCTTCTCGTTCGGCTCCGCATCGAGCACCAGCGGCCACCTGATGCCGCGTAGCTTTATGTTGCAAGCGGGCATCGATCCTGACAAAACCCTGAAACGCGTGGCCTTCTCCGGCGCTCACGACGCCACCGCATTACAAGTTGCGGGCGGCAAGGTTGATGCCGGTGCATTGAACATCAGCGTATGGGACAAAATGGTTGCCGAGAAAAAAGTAGACGTCAGTCAAGTACGCGTTTTCTACACCACGCCTTCGTATTTTGATTACAACTGGACGGTGCGTGGTGACCTTGATCCCGCGCTGATCGGCAAGCTGCGTCAAGCATTCCTCGATCTTGATCCGAAGAACCCGGAGCACGCTGAAATTCTTAAACTGCAACGCGCCGCCAAGTTCATCCCGACCAAGGTCGAAAACTACGCGGGCATCGAAACCGCCGCCAAATCCGCGGGTTTATTGAAGTAACAACGCGAGCTGTACCGATGGGACACCGGCTACAACTAGCGGCCGTTTCACACTGCTACGTCGAGGGCAAATGCGCGATTATAGACATCGACCTAGCCATTGAGCAAGGCGAGCAGGTCGCGCTGATCGGCCCTTCTGGCGCCGGCAAAACCACATTGCTGCACACCCTCGCGCTGGCGCTCGAGCCGACGCGGGGCACGTTTTCTTGGGGCGGAAGCAATCCATGGTTGATGGCCAGTCGCGCTCGCCACCAACTTCGTGCCCATAGTTTTCTCGCTCCACAGCAACCCCCTTTGCCGCCGCGGCAGCGCGTTGTTCACGCGGTGCTCGCCGCCCGGCTCACGCGCGCGGGTGCTTGGTCGGCGCTGCGCTCGTTGCTCACCACGCCCGCAGACACTGACGTACGCGAGGCCTACACCGCGCTTGAAGCGTTTCGACTGCAAGACAAGCTGTGGCTGCGCTGTGATCGGCTGTCCGGCGGCGAACGGCAACGCGTGGGTCTGGCTCGAATGTTCGTCGCGGCGAGCCCGGTAAACCTGCTCGACGAGCCCGTCTCATCACTCGACCCGGTGCTCGGCGCAGCTTCGCTGGCCGCTGTGCAGGCCAACGCTGCGGCGCGCAACGCCACCATGGTGGTCAGTCTCCATGACGTAAATCTCGCGCGCGAACGCTTCAGTCGATTGATTGGCTTGAAAGACGGCTTACTGCAATTCGATCTGCCGACCGAGGCCGTGACCGAAGAGCGCCTGCGCGAACTTTACGGCGCAGAGTTCGGCATGGCGGTGGCGAACTTTGGGCTGCCCGATGCGAGCACGTCGCAGCAAAACGTCATTGTCACGGGCTGCGGTTGAAGATCCACCATTTCGTCATCCCGGCGCAGGCCGGGACCCATCGCCCAACAAGCAGAACCGCGCAAAACGCTACGGGCCCCGACCTGCGCGGGGCAGACGAAATAATGGCAGCCACGAGCCGTCGTTGACACACGCAATGAACGCGTTGACCAGCAACCACAACCGCCTCCACGACCCGGTCTGGCATCAGCGCCTTGGCTGGACGGCCGCCCTGCTGCTGTTGCTCATTCCAGCGCTGTGGATCGTCGAATTCAAACCGTGGATATTTTTCGACCAGCAAAGCCTTAAGGCCGGTGGCTCGTTCATCAAATCATTCTGGCCGCCCGCGCATGATGCTGAGTTTTTGCGGCTGCTGGTGACGTCGACGTGGAACACCATTGCCGTGGCAACCGCTGGCGTGACGCTGGGTTTAGTCATCGCGATTCCCGCCGCGCTGCTCGGCAACCGCGTGCTGTCGGTGTCGGCGATTGCCCATGGTCGAATGGGCGTGCTGGGCCGCGCTGTGCGTGGCGTGGTGCGAGCCGTGCTCATCGTGCTGCGCTCGATTCCCGAGCTGGTGTGGGGTTTGATTTTTGTCCGCGCGGTGGGCCTGGGCGACACCGCCGGCGTGCTCGCCATCGCACTCACCTTTGGCGGCATGATGGGCAAGGTGTTTCTTGAAGTATTCGAAAGCGTGGATCGCCGACCCACGCTCGCATTGCTCAATAACGGCAGCTCACGCATCGGCGCGTTTTTGTATGGCACGCTGCCGACCTGCGCGCCGGAGCTGGCCAGTTATCTGGTGTTCCGCTGGGAATGCGCGATTCGCTCATCGGTCATTCTTGGCTTCGTTGGCGCCGGGGGTTTGGGCCAACAAATGGAGCTGTCGATGAAAATGCTCGCGGGTGGTGAAGTGGTGATGTTCCTGCTCGCCTTCGTGGCGTTAGTGTCACTGGCCGATCTGGTCAGCAAACGGTTGCGCGCATGGATGCAATAGACCCTAAAGCGAACGCCGAAGCGACACCCGGCGTGCCACCTGCAAAGCCTGCAGAGCAGGGCATACCACGCCTTTTTTTACTCGGCTTGGCGGTGTTCGTGGTCACCTGTTTCGTCACCTTGAAGGGCGACTGGTCAGGACTGTTTTCAGTCGAATCGCTGCGCAAAATGATCGGCTTATTCGGCGAGTTTTTTCCGCCGGAACTGAGCCCCAGTTTCTTGAAAAAAGTGGCGCTCGGCTTTTTTGAGACGCTGGCCATTTCAGTCATCGGCACCTTGCTCGCCATCGTGCTCGCGCTGTTGCTCGCGCGCCCTGCCGCTTCGCACGGCCCGCGTCGCGCCGTCGCCCGGCTACTGCTCAATGGCCTGCGCGCGGTGCCGGAACTGGTTTGGGCAGCATTGCTGGTAATCGCCGCCGGACTCGGCCCGTTCCCCGGCACGCTGGCGCTGGGGCTACACACGGCGGGCGTACTCGGCCGATTGTTCGCCGATGCGTTCGAAAACGCGCCCCAGGAGCCGGCGTTAGCACTCACCCGAAACGGCGGATCGGCCACCAGCGCCTTTTGGTACGGCACGCTGCCTACCGTGCTGCCACAACTGGTGAGCTACGTTTTGTATCGTTGGGAAAACAACATTCGCGCCGCAGCGGTTCTCGGTGTGGTCGGCGGGGGCGGCCTCGGCCAGCTTTTGTATTACCACCTAGCGCTGTTTCACTTCAGCGACGCCGGCACCGTGCTGATCAGCATGTTGATACTGGTGGCACTGGTGGACGTGCTCAGCGACCGTTTGCGCCGGACGCTGAACGCATAGATGGCAAGCGCGTTGGTCACGGTTGCCATTTACATAATTTTTCGCTAATCGCTTCGCGTACTTAGCAATACGCAGATTCATTCATTTATTCTTTCGTCGTTCCGGCGTAGGCCGGAATCCATGCGCGGCTACCAATCAATAAGTTGATTTGGGCGCGGGACCGGCTTTCGCTGGGGAAACGAATAAATCTGTGTTTCCTTAGCGCTTTTAATATCGCCGCGACGTGGATTAGGTTACCCCAACACTAAATCGCGGCGACGTCTTGAGCGCTTCTTTAGCGCTCTTTTATCTGCGATTACGCCAGATCGTAGCGATCCAGGTTCATCACTTTGTTCCAAGCCGCCACGAAGTCCTGCACAAACGTCTTCTGTGAGTCGCTGCATGCATAGACTTCAGCGATGGCTCGAAGTTGGGAGTTCGAACCGAATACCAGATCGATCACCGTGCCGGTCCACTTGACGTCACCAGATACTCGATCACGCCCTTCCAACACGCCTTCAGTAGCTGCTGACTTCTGCCACTTGGTGCTCATGTCGAGCAGATTGACGAAGAAATCATTGGTCAATGTTTCAGCGCGCTTGGTGAAAACACCATGTTGAGCCTGTCCAATATTCGCGTTCAGGGCGCGCATACCACCCACCAAAACCGTCATTTCTGGTGCAGTCAGCTGCATCAGATTGGCGCGATCAATCAGTAACTCAGCCGCTGGGACGGAGTGACCTTTCTTGATGAAATTGCGGAATCCGTCAGCAGAAGGTTCGAGCACGGCAAATGAGTGAACATCGGTCTGCTCTTGTGACGCATCGGTACGACCCGACGTAAACGGAACCGTGACATCAACACCCGCGTTTTTGGCAGCGGCCTCGACAGCTGCACAACCGCCAAGAACGATCAAGTCAGCCAGCGAAATTTTCTTGTTGCCAGTCTGTGCGCTGTTGAATTCTGCCCGCACCACTTCCAAAGCCTGCAGAACCACCGCCAATTGGGCCGGCTGGTTGGCTTCCCAATCCTTTTGTGGCGCTAAGCGAATGCGTGCACCGTTAGCACCGCCGCGCTTGTCGCTGCCACGGAAGGTTGACGCTGACGCCCAGGCTGTTGAAACCAGGTGCGAAATCGAAAGTCCGGACGCCAAAATCTTGGCTTTCAGCGCAGCAACGTCGTGCTCATTGACCAACTCGTGATCGACTGAAGGCACCGGATCTTGCCAAATTAGCTGGCCTTTTGGAACCAGCGGACCAAGGTAGCGCGTGATCGGGCCCATGTCGCGGTGGGTCAGTTTGTACCAAGCGTTGGCATAGGCCTCCGCGAACTCTTGCGGGTTCTGGTGGAAATGGCGCGAAATCTTTTCGTAGGCCGGATCCATCCGCAATGAGATGTCGGTCGTGGCCATAAACGGCGCGTGACGTTTTGTCGAATCATGTGCGTCTGGCACCGTGCCAGCACCGGCGCCGTCTTTCGGCTTCCACTGATGCGCGCCAGCAGGGCTCTTAGTCAGCTCCCATTCGTAGCCGAAGAGGGTATGGAAATAGC
>JACMNN010000208.1 GCA_014378555.1 Burkholderiales bacterium
ACTCGTCGCCTCATCAAGCGCCAAAATTTTCGGCTGCGCATACAGCGCCCGCGCGAGCAACACGCGGTGCCTTTGCCCGCCCGAAAGCGTGCTGCCCATATCCCCCACCAGCGTTTGATACCCCATCGGCATCGCAGCAATCTCCTCATGCACCTGCGCAAGCTTGGCTGACTGCTCAACCCGCTCGTGATTAAGTGTGGGGTCAAAGCATCCGATGTTTTCTGCAAGCGATCCCGCCATCAGCGCGTCGTTTTGCATCACCGCTGCCATCATGGATCGATACTGTGTCGGCCCCAGTTGTTTCAACGGAATGCCGCCAATGCGAATGTCGCCCTCATTCGGTGTCAACAAACCAAGCACCAGTTTAAGCAACGTGCTTTTGCCACAACCACTCGGCCCACAAATCGCCACGTGCTCGCCCGGCTCAATGGTCAGCGTGCAATCGCGCAACACCCACGGCTCACCGTCAGCGTATCTAAAGCTCACGTTGCGCACCTCAATGCGCGGCACGATGCGGCTCATGTCTGTCTCCATCAAAGCGTCTGCCTCCGGTGGCTCCAGCGCAATGTCCGCCAGCCGCTCGGCATGCAGCCCGAGCATTTTGATCTGCATCATCAGGTTGATCAGCGTAGTCGCTCGCCCGGCAAATTGCCCCTTGTACGCCATGAACGCCAGCAGCATGCCCAATGTCATCTGTTGCGCAAGCACCGCCGTGCCGCCCAGATACAAAATCAGCATGCCTTCGACGCCAAAAATCAACGTATTCGCGCTGCCAAACCACAAGTCCATCTTCTGCGTGATGAGGTCGCGATTTTGCACATCCACAATCAGGTTTTGCCAACGCGCCAACCGCTCTGGCGTGCGATTAAATAGCTTCAGCGGCTGTACCGCGCGAATGGTCTCTAAAAAGTAACTGTTCTCTTTGGCGGACAGCACAATTCGCTCTTCACTGGCCGCGCGAAACGCAGAAAAGCTTGCCCATCGAATCAACGCGTAAAGCCCAAGTGCTGTCAGCACCACAATGCCCAGCTTCACGCTGTAGAGCATCATCATCGCCAGTGTGATGATCGCCATCACACCATCCAGCGCTGCACTCACCGCACCCTGCGTCATCACCCCACGAATGGCACTTAACGATCCAAAGCGCGACGTGATGTCGCCTACATGCCGTTTCTCAAAAAAAGCGACCGGTAGCTTGAGCAAATGACTGAACAGGTTCGCCGTGAACTGCACCGAAAGTTGCTGATTCATGCGGAGCGTTATCCAGCCGCGCGCCATCGACAGCAAAAACTGCATCAGCATCAGCGCGCCACCACCCAGCACGGTCAAGAACAACAAATCTCGATCCCCCGTCACCAGCGCGCCATCCACCACCCACTGCGTCACCAGCGGCGACACAATTGCAATCGCCTCCAGCCCCACAGCCAACATTACGATGTTGATGATTGCCCGCTTCAGCCCCAATACCTTGCCCACCAAATCACGCAGCCGCACCTTGCGCCGCAAGTCAGCGGGCATAAATGCTGAGGTCGGCGTCAGCTCCAACGCCACGCCAGTGAAATGGTCGCTCGCCTCAGCAATCGTCATCCCGCGCTTGCCGACCGCTGGATCAAGAATGGTGAGCTTGCCGCCACTCACTTTGGTCAGCACCACAAAGTGATTCAAGTTCCAATGCAGCATGCAAGGCAACTGCAACTGGCTCATCTCGTCAAGCTCAAGCCGCAGCGGGCGACAGGCAAAGCCCAGTGCCTGCGCGTGGCGCATCAGTTGCCCGAGGTCAGCGCCTTTGAGTGAAATGGAGAAACGTTGACGAAGCTCGGCGAGATCAATGCGCAGGCCGTGCGCACTCGACAACATCGCGAGGCAGGCGAGGCCGCATTCGGCGGCTTCGGATTGGAGAAGAGGACGAAGCATCACAACTGCTTCCTAATTGTGCTCAATTTGCTGCGCCAGTGGAGTGATGAATGAATTTCGTGAATCAAAGGCGTGGTGATAACAATCTGCTGTCAAATAAATCGTGGCTAACCTGATTCACGCTATTCATGCACGACATGCCGTTCGGATGGATACGGCTCGCTGTTCAATCGAAAACAAAACGATCTAAGGAGCTTCATAGAACACGATGCCTTTTCCTCTTCCCGTGTGATTAACACCGCGCAAAACTCTCACGCGTCTCGCAACACATCAGTCCAGAAGCCGGTCTTCGCCATCCGATATGAGTGAAATAAATCGATTGCACTGGCCCCCCCGTTCAGAGCCGCGACGCATCCCCAAAACAGGGACGGCGGCTGGCTGCTGAAAATCAACAAAACAAATGGGAGGACCGTCAACACTAAAAATGGAACGACTGAAATCCAAACAAATTGCGCACGAGTCAATCTACCGCCCACACTCACATAAATCGTCGATTTCCAAGCGGGAGTCGTTCGCCACACGCCTAAAACAGTGTTCTTATTAAAAACACGCTGAGGCATAGCAAGCAAGTGGCACAGTTCGTGGCCAAGCGTGCTGATTAATAACGCGATAAACGCGAACGTTCCAACGTACCCAAGCGTCTGAAGCGGTGTCATGCCGACGACCGTGTCAAGCCCCAGCGATTCCATATCGCTCAGCGTGTACCAGAGACCGAGCAACAGCGGCATGCCATACGCACCGGCTCTCGTGGCGAAATCAACCATGCGCTGAAATTCGTTGACTGCCTCAGGAGTGCTCGCCTGATCCTCTAGGTTATCGATTCGACCATCCAGTTTGATATGCATTTTGCTATTCGATGACGTTGCGAAATTACTTCTTACCTGACCACAGGTTGCCCATTCGGCTATGGGCGTGACACGGTGCCACGCCCACGTAAGCCGTTTACCGACTTACCTTACTTCGCCTGATGCGTGAGAAACGCACCCGCTGTAAACCCGAACGTAAACGATAAGGCGCCAGCGGCCCAGATCGCGCCGGCGGAAACCGGCATCAAGAGAATTGGGAAGATACCGCCGTTTACTTCTTCACATTGTTGGATTGTTAACTGTTTCATTTCAATACTCCTGTTTTTGCTGCAAAAAATTGAGGGCAGCATGTCCTCGTTCTCGGGCGAATCGTTTGAACTTCGTCACACCATTCCACCTTGATCATTAAGCCCAGGAAACAGCGGCGGATCCTCGCGAAGACTGTCGCTCGGGGCCATAAAATTTGCGTCGAATCGGATCAGGCGCACACGCATTCCTTCTGGATGCGAAGCACTGAAGGTCATCGCGGTCGCTCCGGTCGGGACGTTAGTTGAGTGACCTGCCCCCTTCTGCCATACCAAGGGTTCTTCCGAGAATCCGGTTGCAAGGTTAACTGATAGTTTCTGGTTTGCTGTGGGTGATAGATGACGCTTCTCGCGCAGCATCGGCAGTTAACTGCCGATGCTG
>JACMNN010000209.1 GCA_014378555.1 Burkholderiales bacterium
AGGTGCGCCGAGCGCACCTTTTGACGGGTTAAACGGCCGTTGCCGCCTCAATAGCTTTCATCACCTCAGCGGTCAGCTTCGGCACCACGTCCAGCGCCTTCATGTTTTCGTGAACTTGGCTGACTTTCGAGGCGCCGGTGATCACGGTGGAAACGTTCGGGTTTTTTAGGCACCACGCGAGCGCTAGCTGCGAAATGGTGCAGCCGAGATCGCCTGCAATCGGGCGTAGTTTTTCAACGGCTGCGACCTTGGGCTGATCAATTACCCGTTCGGCGATCCATTCGTAGCCTTTGAGCGCGGCGCGTGAATCAGCGGGGATGCCGTCTTTGTACTTGCCACTTAACAAACCCGACGACAACGGGCTCCAGGTGGTTAAACCCAGGCCGATGTCGCCATACAGTCGGGCGAATTCTTTTTCCACTTTGGTGCGCGCGAAGAGGTTGTATTGCGGCTGATCCATTACCGGTTTGTGCAGATGATGACGCTCGGCGATTTCGTACGCCGCGCGTATTTCGTCAGCCGTCCATTCGCTGGTGCCCCAGTACATTACTTTGCCCTGAGTGATCATGTCGCTCATGGCGCGCACGGTTTCTTCAATCGGCGTGTTGGGGTCGGCGCGGTGGCAAAACGCTAGGTCAACATAGTCCAGTTGCAGGCGCTTCAGCGAGCCGTCGATGGCTTGCATCAGGTACTTGCGGTTCAGCGTGTTCTTCTCGTTGGGGCCATCGTTCATACCCCAAAAAAACTTGGTGGAGATAACCGCCTGCGCGCGCCGCCAGCCAAGCTGTTTGATGGCCTCGCCCATGATGGTTTCTGAGGCGCCTTTGGCGTAAGCCTCAGCATTGTCGAAAAAATTGACGCCTGCGTCCCATGCAGCAGCCATGCATTCGACGGCCGCTTTGGTGTCCACCTGCGAACCGTAAGTGACCCAGGAGCCGTAAGAGAGTTCAGAGACTTTGAGGCCGGAGTGGCCGAGGCGACGGTATTGCATTTTTGGTTACTCGTAAGGCCGCGATCCCATCGCGCCCCAATTGATATGAGCCATGAGCAATGGCTGGATAAATGTGCGATGGGATCGCACCGAAAGTTTTCAGCTGCCCTGCGGGGTGCCTTTGCGTGCTCGCAGGTCAATGCGATTATCGCCGCGCAGCAGATTGAACACGACGAAGCGGCTCGCTTCGCGAATGGCGCGACGCACTTCTTCGGGCGTTTGCACGTAGGCGCCGTTAACGCCAAGCAGGATGTCGTTTTCGCGCAAGCCCATTTGATGGGCCTCGCTTTTGTTTTCGACTTCGAGCACATAGACACCACGGCGATTGAGCTCTTTGGGAATGCTTGCCAGCTCGGTGCCCGGCAGTTCAGTAATTTTTTCAGGACGCAGGCCCTGCGCACGGGCCGGGGTTTCGATGGTGACCCGCACGTTCTTGGCGTTCCCGGCGCGAATGATTGACAGATCAAGCGCTTGCCCAATGGCGGTCAATGCTTGCTGATTGCGCAGGTCATAACCGGTGCGCACCGTGCGTCCATTCACGGCGACCACCACGTCGCCTTTTTTGATACCCGCCTTGTCGGCAGGACTGCCAGAAATCACGGCATTGATCAACGCGCCTTCAATAGCGGGCAGCCGGTTTTCTTTGGCGATTTCTTGATTGATTTCGCCGACTGAGGCGATGCCGATACCACCGCGTTTGACCTCGCCAAATCGAGCGAGTTGATCCATCACCCGAATTGCCATGTTGGTTGGCACCGCGAAACCAATGCCGACGTTGCCGCCGGTCGGCCCGATGATGGCGGTGTTGATGCCAATTAATTCGCCGCGCAGGTTAATCAGCGCGCCGCCTGAATTGCCGGGGTTGATTGAGGCATCGGTTTGAATAAAATCCTCAAACCCTTCAATGTTTAATCCGGCGCGACCGAGCGCGGAGACGATGCCAGAAGTAACGGTTTGACCTACGCCAAACGGATTGCCGATCGCCAGTACGTAATCGCCCACCTGCAACGCGTCCGATTCGCCGACGCGCACGGCGGTGAGTTTTTCGGGCGGAATTTGTAGCAGCGCGATATCGGTGGCGGGGTCAGAACCGATGAGTTTGGCGGTGAATTCGCGGCGGTCTTTAAGCGTGACCACGATTTTGGTTGCACCCTTGATGACGTGATGATTGCTCAGAATCCAGCCCTTCGCCGCATCAACGATTACACCCGATCCCGAGGCCTGCGCTTCACGCTGTTGCGGTCGATCCGACTGGCCGAAAAAACGCCGAAAGAAGGGATCGTTAAACATCGGATTGTCAGCATCATTGCCACGCGACATCGTCGAAATATTGACCACGCCCGCGGCGGTTTGATTGACAACCGGGGCCAGGCTCGGCAGCACGCCGTTCAAACTGGGGACGGCTTGGCGGGGCAGGGTTTGCTGGGCTTGAAGCTGGCCTGCACCCATTAAGGTGATGCCTGCCAGCAGTATCGATTTCCATAGGGACATCGGAATTCCTATAGGTGCATGGGTTGCGCGCTGCGCAATGGTTGCGATTAGGGGGTTGCTGTGACTACCAGATTATCGCGATGAATGAGTTCATCTTCGTCGACGTAGCCCAGCACTGATTCGATTTCAGATGAGGGCTTGCGCATGATCCGCAAGGTCTCGTTGGCCGAGTAATTGGCAAGGCCGCGCGCCAGTTCGTGACCGGATTGGTCAACGCAGCCAATGGCGTCGCCGCGTTCGAACTCACCGCTAACAGCAATCACGCCGATGGGCAGCAAGCTCTTGCCGCCATGCAGCAGCGCTTTGGCCGCACCCGCGTCGAGCGTGACTTTGCCGCGTAACTGCAAGTGATCGGCGAGCCAGCTTTTGCGCTTCGCCAAGCTGGCTTCGGGCGCGTAGAGCAGGGTGCCAATGGCCTCCCCGTTGAGTAGGCGATGCAGAACATTAGGCTCGTGCCCGCTTGCGATCACGGTGTGAATACCGGTGTTCGCAGCGCGCCGTGCGGCAAGAATTTTAGTCAGCATGCCGCCGCGTGAAATGCCACTGCCGGTGCCACCCGCCATCGCCTCATATTGCATGTCGTCGGCGCGACCAACGTTGATAAATTTTGCCTCTGGATCCCTGCGCGGATCGTTGGTGTACAAGCCCTGTTGATCGGTAAGTAACACCAGCACTTGAGCGTCAATCAGGTTTGCGACCAGCGCTCCGAGGGTGTCGTTATCACCAAAGCGAATCTCGTCGGTGGTGACGGTGTCGTTTTCGTTGATGATCGGAATGACGTTATGTTTAAGCAGCGCCTTGAGCGTGGAGCGCGCGTTGAGATAGCGCTTGCGGTCGGCAAGGTCTTCGTGCGTCAGCAGCACCTGTGCTGTGTGCAGGCCGTGCGCGGCAAAGGCTTGTTCGTAAACATTGACCAGTCCCATCTGGCCGAGGGCGGCCGCCGCCTGCAGCTCCGGCATCGCCTTGGGACGCTCACGCCAGCCGAGACGCGCCATACCTTCGGCCACCGCGCCCGAGGATACAAATATCACTTCCACGCCATCAGCGCGCAGTGCGGCGACGTCAGCTGCCCAACGCGCTATGGCCGAGCGGTCGATGCCCGCGCCGCCGTTAGTGACCAGCGCGCTGCCGACTTTGGCGACGATGCGGCGGGTAGGCTTTAGGATCGAAAACGAGGTCATTTCAGGAATCGGTATTCTGCTTTCCACTCCCGCAGCGCGGGAGCGGGCGGAGGGTGAGGCGGTGGAATAAGCGAAGTGGTTTGAAGCTGGAGCCGTGCACGCATTCGCAACTTGCAACGACGTATGCTGATGCAACAGCCCTCACCCCAACCCTCTCCCGCGCTGCGGGAGAGGGGGCAAACCCACACTACGCCGCAACCGCCAACTCTTCCGGTTCGGCTGCCGCTTTCACCGCTGCCAAATGTTCACCCACCGCACGTACCAGTTCGTTGGTGCCGATTTTGTTCATGCCGCTAATGGCAAACCACGGTTTGGTCCAGCGCAGGCGTTTCAACGCGTCTTTAATGCGCGTGTCCGCTTCACCGGCGTCGAGCATGTCGACTTTGTTGAAGATCAACCAGCGCGGTTTTCCGTGCAGTTCTTTGTCGTATTTTTTGAGTTCTGCGACCAGCGCGCGCGCTTCTTTGACCGGGTCTGCTTCAGGGTCAAACGGTGCGATATCAACCAAATGCAAAATAAGTTTGGTGCGCTGCAAGTGGCGCAGAAATTGGTGACCCAGCCCCGCGCCTTCTGCCGCGCCTTCAATCAAGCCGGGAATGTCGGCAATCACAAAGCTGCGACCGTAATCAATGCGCACCACGCCGAGGCTTGGAGCCAAGGTGGTGAACGGGTAATCTGCCACCTTCGGTTTGGCGGCGCTGACCGCACGCACCAAAGTTGACTTTCCGGCGTTCGGATAGCCAAGCAAGCCCACATCAGCCAACACTTTAAGTTCGAGCTGAACGCGGCGCTCTTCGCCCGCCTCGCCGTTAGTTTTTTGGCGTGGCGCGCGATTCACGCTGGACTTGAAATGCAGATTGCCGAGGCCACCTGCGCCGCCTTTGGCGATCATTTCACGCATGCCGTGCTTTGACAGATCGGCGAGTTGAATGCCGGTTTCCATGTCGGTGATGACGGTGCCGATCGGCATTCTTAGAATCACGTCGTCCGAGCCGCGCCCGTAGCAGTCGGCCGTGCCGCCGTTGCCACCTTTGTCGGAGCGATGGATACGCGCAAAGCGGTAGTCAATCAGCGTGTTGATGTTTTCGTCGGCCTCGGCATAAATACTGCCGCCGCGTCCGCCGTCGCCTCCGTCGGGGCCGCCGCGCGGAATGCACTTTTCACGGCGGAAAGAGGCCATGCCGTTGCCGCCGTCGCCAGCGATTACGTCAATAAATGCTTCATCAATAAATTTCATGGTGCTTATACCTTTGGAGCGGTTTCAGGGTTTGTTAAAACCTGCTCGTTCTTCTCGTAGAGTTCAAATGCTTCGGCTTTATCGCCGTGCCGGTTGCCGCGAAATCGCAGCTTATATTCGGAATTGGGCAGCGGATCAGGTTCGTCCCGGTATCGCTGCAACAGCACAAAGGCGCATTTTGCATCCGATGCCGTAGAAATGGGCTCAGTCAAACGCCCGGTGTAATAAAACAGCATCGCCGCCTGCGAGGTTGACAGCCCAATCGAGCTGATACAGCCGGTCTTCGGCGACACACTGGCTATTTCAGTAAATACGTCGCGATAAGAAATGGTGAAATTGTGTGGCGTGGCGAGCAGCGCTTGCGCCACCACCCACAAAAACGTCACACAACCGGCCCAGTTAATAAGCGCCCTGCGGGCATGCTGGTGTGCGGGCTGGATCAGTGCGATCCAGATCACGAAGGCGACCAACGCCACGCCGTAGCCCAACCACGGCGAATCGCCCTTAAAACCGGGCACATAGCTCGCTACGCGCTCAGCAATCATCGGTGGCCAGCCGTAATAAAGGGCGCTCGCCACCAGCGCGGCCACAATCGCGGTGATGCCCAATATCAAGATGCCAAACCAGTCAATCAGCGCATACCAAGTGCGCTTTAAGGTGTCCACACCAAACGCGGCGAGAATGATCACTGGTGGCAACAGATACACCGCATAAATATCGCGCGGGTCAGTCAAAATCGCGATAGCAGCATAGCCCGACAAGAAAAATATTACCGGTGCGACCACCTCACCACGCTGCCATCCGCCGCCAAAACCGCGCACCCGCAAGGTGATCAGCCATACGGCAACGGGCCATGCAGGCCACGCAAACCAAAGCAGGGTGGTCAGGTATGAAATCGGCCCGAAGTGCTCGCGGTGTTCGAGTTTGAGCCCTAAATCGCTATCAAGCCAGCTGTCAAAACCAATGGCGTCGCGCAGCGCATAGGCGACGATCCAAAAGCTGCAGATCACAGTGCCGAACAGCAGCGCACGCACCAGCGCGACTCGATACATCGAAAACACCGGTGCAAAACACAACAACACGATTGGCAGCGACAACACGATAAAACCCAGTGCGGAACGCGCTGCAAAGGCAACGACGATGGCCGCGGTCATCAAAGCGGTGGCGCGCCGCGGGTGGGTGGCCAGTTCAGCGGTGCCGTACAGCGCGAATGCCATTGCGGCAAACACTGCGATGTCAGGCACATAGCTGTGCGCGCGGTCGTACAGGCCAATGCAACCGATGGTGATGATTGCCGCCAAAAACGTAATGTGACCGCCGCTCCAGCGTTTTGCCGCTAGGGCGATCGAGGCAATACCCAGCCCAGTCCAAATCACCGAGCTGACCCTGGCCGCCTCATGCAATGGCAACAGCATTTTGGCCAGCAGCACAACCGGCGCGTTCAGCCAGTGAATGAGGATAATTTCGTTGTCTTGCGCCACACCCGCAACGGTGGGGGTCCACCAGTCGCTACCACCGCTGGCAATTTGCTCGAGCAGGCTTTGCAGAATGCCAAGGTAGACCGGATCGGGCTTCCACGGCTCGCGCCCCACAATGCCCGACAGCAACCAGAGACCGATCAGCGAAAACAGCGCAAACGCCTTCCAGCGCGTCTTGTTGCGGTCGGTGGGTTGGTGGTGAATTTGAGGTTGCATAGTGCGGGTGCCGTCTGCAAGAAATAGACGCAGCGGCTACCAACAAAAAAGGCAGCGCTCGGCTGCCTCTTTATGTAGGACGGTCCGAGCTTTATTCTGCTGCGGGTGCCGGGGCAGCTGCGCCGTCGGCTTTTTTGGCGTAACGCTTGTTAAAGCGCTCAACGCGGCCAGCGGTGTCGAGAATGCGTTGCTGTTTGCCGGTGTAGAACGGATGCGACGCGCTCGAAATCTCGAGAATGACTAACGGATATTCTTTACCGTCGTCCATCGTGATTTTGCGGCTGGTGTGCAGCGTGGAGCGGGTGGTCCATTTTTCGTTGGCAGCGGTGTCGTGAAAAACGACGTCGCGGTATTCGGGGTGGATTCCAGATTTCATAACGGTACGGTCCTTAGTGTTTTCACGGCGCCTTGAGACGAAATTTTCAAGCGTAATAACACTGAAAATTAGCCAAGATACGTGAGTTTTTGCCCAATCAAAGGCTTGATTGGGCGGCTAAATGATGCCGACGCATGTAAATTTATGTGCCGGCGAAGCCCCCTATTATGCCCAAAGCAGCACCAGAAGGCAATCTTCACGGGTTTTAGTGACCGCTGACGGGTGAAACGTGGCGTGGGCTTTTTTTTGACACCGCTTTTTGGTTATTTGAGCTTGCAACCTTTGCTAGATGGGGGCTAGCGGCTTGTTTGTCGAACAAGAATCGCATGTCGACTTAGGGCCAAATTACTGCCCCAGCCCAAACGAGACGGCAGCTGCAACACAAAGCTGTATTTCGATTTCTTGCGTTGCGTGCGCGCCAACGCCTGCCTCTTGAACTTCGCTGTATCGTTCACATCTTCGCAGTATTCCTCTCTGACTCTGAGGGGCAACCGCACGTGTTTTCTTCAAAGGAAAAGCTCGCAATGAAACGTATTCTGTTGTTCGTATTGACCAACGTCGCCGTGGTGGCGGTGTTGGGCATTGTGTCGAGCATTTTTGGCCTCAATCGCTACGTGGGGCCTAACGGGCTGAACCTCGGTGCGCTGCTTGGTTTTGCTTTGGTTATGGGTTTCACCGGCGCGATTTTCTCGTTGCTGATCAGTAAGCCGATGGCCAAATGGACCATGGGCCTGACCATCATCAACGATTCGCCCGATCCGACACACCAGTGGATCGTGCAGTCGGTGCGTGGTTTTGCCGACAAAGCAAAAATCGGCATGCCGGAAGTGGCCATTTATGAAGGCGACGCCAATGCGTTCGCCACCGGTGCGTTCAAAAACTCAGCGCTGGTGGCTGTGTCGACGGGGTTGCTGCAAAGCATGAACCGCGAAGAGGTCGAGGCGGTGATTGGTCACGAAATCGCCCACGTCGCCAACGGCGACATGGTCACGATGGCGCTGATGCAGGGCGTGATGAACACGTTTGTGATCTTCCTGTCGCGGGTGATCGGTTATTTCATCGACAAAGTGGTGCTTAAAAACGAGCGCAGCGGCACCGGCATTGGCTACATGGTCACTGTCTTCGTGCTCGATATGTTGCTGGGCGTGGTGGCACACATTGTCGTTTCGTGGTTTTCTCGGCAACGCGAATACCGCGCCGACGCTGGCTCGGCGGAATTGATGGGTAATGGTCGTCCTATGATCAACGCGCTGTCACGTTTGGGTGGCCTAACGCCGGGTGAATTGCCCGCGAACATGAAGGCGATGGGCATCGGGGGTGTAATGGGCTCGCTGTTCGCCACCCACCCGCCGATGGAGGATCGCATTCGTGCATTGCAGGAACGTTCGAAGTAACGCCTTGCTGTCTTGACGTAGAAAAGCCCCGCTCGCGGGGCTTTTTTTATGGCGGCAAACATGGGCAATTTCCGATGTGATAATTCAGCACGTCTATTTGCCACTCCCTCCTATGCATTTCTACGCGGTCGTCGCGCTTTCAGCTTTTCTCCTGTTTCTCGTGCAACCGCTTATCGCCAAGCAAATCCTGCCGTGGTTCGGTGGCAGCTCGGCGGTGTGGACCACCTGCATGCTGTTTTTTCAGGGTGCGCTGTTGCTGGGCTATGCCTACTCGGACGTAAGCCCGCGAGCATTGGGCCCGCGCCGTCAGCCAAAATTGCACATCGTTTTCGCGCTACTGGCGCTGGTGGTGCTGCCCGTCATTGCGCCGGAGAGCTGGAAGCCGGTGGGTGGCGAGGAGCCGATTTCGCGCATTTTGATGTTGCTCGCGGTCACCATTGGCCTGCCGTATGTGCTGTTGTCGACCACCAGCCCGCTGATTCAAAGCTACTTCGCGCGGCTCAATCCGGGGCGTGATCCGTATCGGTTGTTCGCGCTGTCGAACGCAGCGTCATTGATCGCACTGGTCGCCTATCCACTGGTGATCGAGCCGTTCGTGGGTACGCGAATGCAGGCGATGGGCTGGTCGGTGCTATTCGCGGTATTTGTGCTGCTGTTGATCACGCTTGCTTGGCGCGTTAGCCGGGTTGATGCTGAGCTTTTAGTTGCACGCGACATCGCTGCCACCGAGCCGCTGCGGGCTGCGCCGCAATTGCGTTGGATTGCGTTTTCTGCGGCGGGTTCGATGTTGCTGCTCGCGGTGTCAAACCACATCACGCAAAACGTGGCGAGCGTGCCGTTGCTGTGGTTGCTGCCGCTGACGCTGTATCTGCTCACCTTCATCCTGACCTTTGACGGCACTGGCTGGTACCAGCGTCGCCTATTCGCCGGACCGTTTTTTGTGTTGGTGATCGGTATGTGTTTTTTGCTGATCGACAAAGATTTTCAGTTCGATCTGATTGTGCAAACGAGTGTGTTTTGCGTGGGCTTGTTCGTGGTGTGCATGATGTGTCATGGCGAGTTGGTGCTGTCGAAACCTGCGCCTGCGCATTTGACGCGCTTCTACTTGCTGGTGTCGATTGGCGGTGCGCTCGGCGCGTTAATGGTCAGCGTGGTGGCTCCGCTGTTGTTCTCCACCTATCTTGAAACGGCAGTCGCGTTGCTGGTCGCCGCCTTGCTGTTCGTGCCGGTGGCGCAAGCAGCGCACCCGTTTCTGCAATGGCTTGCGGTGTTGCTCGCCATCGGTGTGGTCGGCACTGGCGCGTGGTTTGTAAAGCTTGAGCACAACAATGCCATTGAGGTCACCCGCAATTTTTACGGCGTGCTCAAAGTTAAGTCCTACGATGAGGTTGGCAGCGAAAACTATTTGCTGCGTTTGGTTCACGGCGCAATCCTGCACGGCGAGCAGTATCCCCATGAAAAATGGCGCTTTCAGCCCACCACCTATTACACGCCGACGTCGGGTTTTGGGCGTGCGGTTAACGCGCAACGCGAAATGGCGCCTCAGACCAACAATAAGCAGCGCATCGGCATGATTGGTCTGGGTGTTGGCACGGTTGCCGCGTATTGCCGCGACGGCGACGTCTGCCGCATCTACGAGATAAACGCTGAGGTAGAGCGACTGGCGCGCAAGCATTTCACCTATCTAGCCGACAGCAAAAGCAAGCCGGAAGTGATCATCGGCGACGCACGCTTGTCGCTTGATCGCGAAGCCGGAAATCAGTTCAACGTGCTGGCGGTAGACGCGTTTTCTGGTGACTCCATTCCGATGCATCTGATCACACAAGAGGCGGTGCGCGGATTTATGGGCCACGTTGCAACGAACGGCGTGCTTGCGTATCACGTGTCAAATCGATTCCTGAATTTGCCCCCGGTGCTGGCGGAAATTGCCGACCGAGAAAAGCTGGTCGGCGTGGTGGTGGAAGACCCGGCACAAAAGGACAACACGCTGCATTCCTCAAGTACGTGGGTGCTGTTGGCGCGGAATGCCGATGCGTTGAAGGGCGTCGGAGAGGCGGGCACGCAACTGCAACGAACCGCTGGTGCGCCGTTGTGGACCGACGACTTCAATAATCTGATGTCGGTCGTAAAGTGGCGGCATTAACCGCACGATGAACGGCTGGGGCGCCTAGCGCGTGGCAGACAAGGTCGAGTCCACGGCCGTACGTTCGTCGAAAACGAAGCAATCGCCGTCGTAATGGTCGCGCCCGACTTCCTCAAAATAGCGCAGGATGCCGCCCTGCAACTGAAACACGTTTTCCGCGCCTAACGACTGCAAAAATGGCGCTGCTTTTTCGCAGCGAATGCCGCCGGTGCAAAAGCTCACCACCGTTTTGTTGCGCAACGCGTCCACTTGCACTCGCGCCACGTCAGCAAACTCGGTGAAATTGCGGTTTCCCCAAAAAACGGCGTTTTTGAACGTGCCTTTGGCGACTTCAACGTCGTTCCGGGTGTCCAGCAGCACAATGTCTTCACCCGCATCCAACCGCCGTTTCAGCTCGGTTGCGGTCATCGCGGGAGCCGGGTTTGTCACGGGATTCAAGCCCGGTTGTCGGAATGTCACGATCTCCTGTTTAAGCTTGATCTTCAAGCGCGTGAACGGCACTTCGTCGCTCCAGCTTTCTTTAATGCTGAGTCCGGCAAATCGGGCGTCATCGTCGAGTGAGGCCAGAAAACTGCGCACCGCCGTTTCAGCGCCGGCAATAAATGCGTTGATGCCTTCGGGTGCCAGCAGAATGGTCCCCTTCAGGCCCAACCCCTGCGCGCGCGGCAGCAGCACGGCCTGCAGTGCGGCGGGGTCATTGATGGCCACGAAGCGGTAGGTCGCGATGTTTAAGATTGCTGGCATACGGCAATTTTAAGTCTTGTGTCGTGGGCGATAATCCACGCTTCAAAAAAAGGAACGCGCAATGCTGTACACGCTTGGCAAACGAATTCCACAGTTGATCGGCAGCGGGCAATACGTCGCCGACAGCGCTCAGGTGATTGGCTCAGTAGTGTTGCACGCCAACACCAGCATTCTGTTTGGCGCGGTGATTCGAGGCGATTGTGAGCTCATCACCATCGGTGAAGGCAGCAATATTCAGGACTTGTCGCTAGTCCATGCCGATTTCGGGGTGCCGGTAACCGTTGGCAAAAACGTGACCATTGGCCATCAGGTGTGCCTGCATGGCTGCACTATCGGCGACGGTGCGCTGATCGGAATTCATGCCACGGTGCTTAACGGTGCGGTGATCGGCGAAGGATCGCTGGTGGGTGCCAATTCGCTGGTTGGTGAGGGCAAAATATTTCCACCGCGCTCGCTGATTTTGGGCTCGCCGGCCAAGGTGGTTCGTGAACTGACCGACGCCGACGTGGCACGAATTCGTCACGGCGCACAGCACTACATCGACGCGGCGATTCAATATCGCGCACAACTTAAGCCAATGAATTTAGAGGACATGCAATGAACGGACGCTGGATCGACATTAAAGCCCACGACGGCGGCACTTTCGGCGCCTATGTTTCAACGCCACCGAAGGACACCCTAGGTGGCCCCGGTATCGTGCTTATTCAGGAAATCTGGGGCGTCAACCAGCACATTCGCGATGTGGCTGATCAGTACGCGATGGATGGATTTACGGTGTTCGCGCCGGACGTGTTCTGGCGCCAGCAGCCACGCGTTGATCTCGCCTACAACGACGTCGACAACCCCAAAGCGTTTGCTTTGATGGGCGGTTTGGATCGGCCCAATGCGGTTAAAGATTTGGCATCGACTGCCAGTGCCTTGCGCGCGCATTCAGCGAGCGTTGGCAAGATTGCAAGCGTGGGCTATTGCATGGGCGGCGCGCTGTCGTTCGTGTGTGCGGCCAGTGGCTGCGTCGACGCAGCGGTCTGCTATTACGGCGGTGGCATTCACACCATGCTAGATCGTGCGCCCGATGTGAAAGTGCCGGTGCTGATGCATTTTGCTGGCAACGATGATCACATTTCGATGGCGGCGGTTGAGTCGGTGCAGGCTGCGTTCAAAGGGCGCGATGAGGTGCACATTGACGTCTATCCGGATGTTGATCACGGCTTTAATTGTTGGGGCCGCGCGATGTACAACCAGAAGGCAGCCGCACTGGCTCGCGGTCGATCGTTGAAGTTTTTGGCGAACACGATTTGCTAGTTTTCCGTAACGACTGTTCAGCTGCACCAAAGACCGCAACATAAAAAATATACGGGGACAAAAACACATGACCTACGCAGCAATTACGGGATGGGGCAAATGCATGCCACCCGCCGTGCTGAGCAACGCAGATCTGGCGACATTTCTTGACACCGACGACGAATGGATTACGTCGCGCACGGGCATGAAAGAGCGCCGCGTTTCGCATGTGCATGCTATCGAGTTGTCGTACGTTGCTTCGATGCGGGCATTGGCCTGCGCGGGCCTGAACGCGACCGACATTGACTTGATTGTGTACGGCTCGTGCAGCTTTGACGAAATGGTGCCGAATAGCGCGTCCGGTTTGCAATACAAGCTCGGCGCAAAGAACGCGGCGTCGATGGATGTCAACACCGCCTGCACCAGTTTTTTGTATAGCTGGACGACCGCCAACGCAATGATTCGCTCTGGGGTAGTCAAGCGTGCGCTGGTGGTGGGTGTGGAGCTGATTACGCGCTACATGGACTGGGAAAATCGTGGCGTCGCGGTGCTGTTTGGCGATGGCTGCGCGGCGATTGTGATCGAGGCCACTGAAGAAAAAACCGGGCTGCTAGCGGAGACGCTGGGTTGTATCAGCGATGCGCGCGGAATCTTGCGCATCGGAGGTTACGGCGCCGCCTATGCCAACGCAGACGTCACCTTTGGCGATATGTCGTGGACGTTTGATGGGCCGCAGATTTTTAAGAAAGCGGTGCAAGGCATGACCGACGCCAGCGCGAAAACATTGGCCAAGGTCGGCGTGACCGCTGAAGAAATTGATCTGGTAGTGCCGCACCAAGCAAATGCACGCATTATTGAGTCGGTTGCCAAATATGCGGGCATACCGATGAGCAAGGTGCAACTGACCGTTCAAAAGTACGGCAACATGAGCGCGGCGACCGTGCCGGTGGCGCTGGTGGAAGCGTTGGAGGAGGGGCGGATCAAGCCTCACGCAAAGCTGCTGATGCCGGCCTTCGGTGCGGGGCTGACCGTGTGTTCACATTACGCTGAATGGGGCGACCGCATCACACCTAAAGATGTGAGTGATGTGGAACTAGCGCCCTGCGACAAAACCGCGCTTGAGTTGGTCAACGAAATTCGCGCAGCGAAGGATGTGCGTGGCCGCAGTGCCGCGGGCTTGGCCAATGCCTACTACGTGGATCAGAAACCGTTTGGCGTGCAGTAACAGCAGCGATTGATTAGGCAGGTGCGGCAAGCCGCGCCTGCATGCAAATTGTTTGCTTAGTGCCGCTGGTAGTGCGGCACCGCTTCGCCTTCGTTGCAAAATTTGCGTAGCAATGACAACCGCTCTTGCGACGCCTTGCCGTCGGCGACCGCTGCGCGCAACGCGCAATTGGGCTCGTGCAAATGTTTGCAATCGCGGAATCGGCATTGACCGAGCGCATCACGAAATTCCGGGAAGGCGCGCTCAATTTCTTGACGCGAAAAATGCGCGAGACCGAACACCTGCATGCCTGGCGAATCAATCACCCAAGTCGCGTCGCTGCCGATGGTGAACAGCCGCGTGAAGGTGGTGGTGTGCTTGCCTGAGCCGAGCGCCATGGAAATTTCGTTGGTGCGCTGCGCCTCTTCGCCGACCAGCGCGTTGAGCAATTTGCTCTTGCCCATGCCCGACTGTCCGATCAACACCGAACGTTCGCCCATCAGTCGCTCGCGCATCGGCGCATCGTTAAATTTCGCTGAGAAAAGCACCACGTCATAGCCCATGTCGCGATAGCGAGCTAGCGCGTTGGCGGTAGCGGCGGCCTCGACCAAGTCGATTTTATTGAGCCCGATAATGACCTTGACATGACTCGCCTCGGCACAGATCAGCCAGCGGTTCAGCAGCTCATCGGAATACACCGGCAGCGGCGCAATGATGCAGGCGATTTGCGTCACGTTTGATGCGACGAGCTTTTCTTTAAACGCATCGGCGCGGTAGAACAGGGAGGTGCGCTCGCCCACCGATTCAATGACCCCGTCGCGATCATTGCTGCGCGTCAAGCTCACGGTATCGCCGCAGGCAAACTGCAGCGTTCGTCCTTTGCTGAGGCAGCGGATGCGCTCACCGGTGTTGAGTTGGACGACAGTGTGCCGTCGCTGCGTTTCAATCACCAGACCTTGATGCATGCAATTTTTCCGGAGCTAAATGGGTAAAACTAGAAGCGCTGCGGTGTCAATTCGAGCCGCACAAATGAAATCATTGATGGAAATTCCGCCTTTGCCTTGCTCAACATCATGGGTGTTGAAAGCAATGTCAAGACGGTTGTAATGCACCGATTGGTCGGGATGGTGATCGGTCTGATGGGCAATCGCCGCAACCACGTTAACAAACGCCATCGTTTGGTAAAAGTTTTTAAACTTAAATGTTTTTACGATTTTTCCGTCGGCGTATTTCCAACCGGTCAGCAGTGCCAGATGCGTGTCAATCTGTGCTTGCGTGAATGCTGAATTGCCTTGCTGCGGCGCGGCTTTGTGGCGGGCCAGTGAGTCGAGTGTGACTGAGTTCATACGGCAGGATTAGGTTGGGGTGATGCAGCGCCCATGGACTGCAAATGAGCAATTCGGATCATCGCGGGCGGATGCGAATGGTGATAGGCCGAGTAAAGCGGATCGGGTGTCAGGGTGTTCGCGTTGTCTTTGTAAAGCTTGGTTAGCGCGGTGATTAAGTCCGCGCTGTTGGCGACTTCCGCGGCATAGCTGTCGGCCTCGAACTCATGTTTGCGCGAGTATGCTGATGCGATGGGCGCGAGCCAGAACAACAGGGGTGGCAATACCAGCGAGAACAAAATCAACGAAACACCGGGTGCGGTTGCGCCTGTGTCTGCGGCAAATCCAAACGACGTGTAAAGCCATGGCTGTGGCAGCACCCAAGCCACCAACGCCAGAAAAGCCAAGCTCGCCAGCGCTATAAACACGATCCGCTTGACGATGTGGTTACGCTTGAAATGGCCAAGCTCATGCGCGAGCACCGCGACGATCTCAGGGTTGCTCAGTCGCTCCAAAAGCGTGTCGAAAAATACGATGCGTTTGGCCTTGCCGAAACCGGTGAAATAGGCGTTGCCGTGCGCGGATCGCTTCGATCCGTCCATCACAAATAAGCCCTGACTTTTGAACGCGGTGCGCGCCAGCAGCCCTTCAATCGCTGCTTTAGTTTCTCCCGACGGCAGCGGGTTAAATTTGTTGAACAGGGGCGCGATAAACGTGGGATAGAGCGCCAGCATCAACAACTGAAAGCCGATGAACACCAGCCACGCATACAGCCACCAAAGCGGCCCGGCGCCGCGCATCAGCCAAAACACCAACGCGGCCAGTGGCAGGATCAGCGCGGCGCTCAACACCGAGCCTTTGAGCAAGTCCATCCAGAACGTTGCTCGCGTTGTTTTGTTGAAGCCAAATTTTTCTTCGACGTAGAAGGTGTTGTAGTAGCTAAACGGAATGCCGATCAGCCCCGTGACGACTGATAACAACGCAATTAACGTGACTTCGCGACCGACCGACATACCGGCCAACGGTGCGGTGACTTGCCAGAGGCGGCTTAAGCCGCCAAACAGTATTAGTCCCGACACCAGTATGCCCACGCCCGCTTCGACCTGCATCACCTGGCCCTTGGCCTTGGTGTAATCGGCGGCGCGTTGATGATCCTCCAGCGTAATGCGACCGGCGAACGGCTCGGGTACTTCATCGCGGAATGCCGCTACCCAACGAAGGTGGCGCGAGAGCAGCCACCGCTCAACGAAGTAATTCGCAAGCAGCGCGAAGATGACAACGTTGGCAAAGGTGGTGGCGGAAATCCCAGGAAGGAGGGTGGTTGCGTCGGTGGGCATGCGCTATGGGAAAATCAAATTGTTCTAATTGTTGACGATATTGGGTCTAACTGCCCGTTTTCATCGGCAATCATCCTGTAAACCGCCTCCGCACCCCATTGTTTAAAGCACCATGTCACATCAGCAAAACCAAAATCATCTCATCTGGCTCGATATGGAAATGTCGGGGCTCGACCCGGAGGTTTGCCGGGTGCTTGAAGTGGCGGTGGTCATCACCGACAAGGACTTAAACACGGTTGCTGAAGGGCCGGTGCTGGTGATTCATCAGTCGGACGCCGTGTTAGAGGCGATGGACGCGTGGAATAAAAACACCCACGGTCGCTCGGGTCTGATCGACAAGGTTAAAGCCTCGACGCTGACCGAGGACGAAGCCTCCGCGCAAATGATCGATTTTTTGGCTAACTACATCCCCAAAGGTGTCAGCCCGTTGTGTGGCAATAGCGTGCACCAAGATCGGCGTTTTATGGTGCGCTACATGCCGACCTTTGAGGCGTATTTTCACTACCGAAATCTCGATGTCAGCACGCTTAAAGAGTTGGCGGCGCGCTGGGCTCCAGAGGTGAAAAAAAGCTTTCAGAAAAAGACCATGCACACTGCGCTGGCCGACGTCTACGAAAGCATTGATGAGTTAAAGCATTATCGCGATCACTTTATCAAACTTCCGGCGCCCACCGTAGTGGCAATATAGGAGCTATTGCTGTGAAGTTTTGCTCCGTTTGCGGCAGTGCAGATATCGCGCTGACCGTGCCTTCGGGCGATCAGCGTGCGCGCTACGTATGCCCGGCGTGCCAGACCGTGCACTACGAAAACCCGAAAATTGTCTGCGGTGTAGTGCCGGTATTTGAAGACAAAGTGATGCTTTGCCGTCGCGGTATCGAACCGCGTTTTGGCAAAT
Organism: Burkholderiales bacterium; assembly: GCA_014378555.1. Classification (GTDB taxonomy): domain Bacteria; phylum Pseudomonadota; class Gammaproteobacteria; order Burkholderiales; family Casimicrobiaceae; genus Casimicrobium. The sequence goes on from JACMNN010000209.1 coordinate 17,294, forward strand.
GGACACTGCCCGCTGGGTTCATGGAAAACGGCGAAACCGTAGAAGAGGGTGCGCAACGCGAATTGTTCGAGGAGGCGGTGTCGATCGTCGCCCTGGGCCCGCTGCTCACGGTATTGTCAGTGCCCTACATTTCGCAGGTTCATATGATGTATCTCGGGACAATGGCTGAGGCGAAATTCGCCATCACGCCCGAAAGCACAGAAATCCAGCTTTTTACCGAGGCCGAGATTCCGTGGGATGAGCTTGCCTTCCGCACGGTCAAAATTGCGCTGGAGCATTTTTTCGAATGCCGAAAGCTGGGCGAATTTACGCTGAA
>JACMNN010000210.1 GCA_014378555.1 Burkholderiales bacterium
CGACAAATGCGCCGCAAAAATCTGATCAACCACATAAATATGATTCAGGATGCGCGTCGCGTTGTGCCGCGCTTCCTCCTGTGCCTCGGCATCCACTTTGCCAAGTTCAGCAAACAGTTGATCGTTGCCCCAAGCTTTGTACTTAAAGAGGGAGTGAAGAAGCGTGGTGGTACTCATGATTGGACTCGTGAAAAGCGAGCCGCTATGGTAGCGCTAGCACGCCATCGCGCGTCAACGTTTTTGCTGCTGCCGGACCCACATCCTTTTCTACGAATTAATTGGTCATGGGGTATGGATTCCGGCCTACGCCGGAACGACGAGAATTCTGGACACGCAATCGGTAATCGCGCTTACGCAACCAAAGCGCGGAATACCTTCGCAACACGCGCCCGATTATTCAGAGTCCTATTTGCCGCACGCGTTTCAGCGTGATCAGGCATCAGCTCGTTTTTTTAGCGGTGCGCTCCATGGGCCGTTTTGATTGTCGTGGAGCATGTACGGGCGTAACCTGGTGCACTTGCTCACGGCTAGCAGTCGGTTCCTTCTGCGCATGCAACGGGAAGCGGTGCGGGTCGAGAAGCGTGTCCGGTGGTGTTGTATTGTCTGGGGCTTTCGGCTGTTTCATGATGACTCCATTGAGTAATTTGGCAGACCAAGATGGCTGCGGGATTTTCGGGAAAGCGTCGATCGTCGACCGAGCCTGCGAACGTGGGATGACAGATTTTTTCAGGCGCGGTCGCGCAGTTCCTTCGCGCCCGACTTTTCGGCGCAGTGGTCGCAGCAAAACATTTGGCCGGCCTTCTCCAAGCCGTGCCCGATGATGCGCACATCGCAATGCGCGCACGTGGGCGCTAGCGTGTGAATCGCACATTCGAAGCTGTCGAATGTGTAGGTTGTTCCTCGCGCAATCACTTGGAACGCTTTGTCATAGTCGTTGCCGCACGCGTCACATTTCGCCATGTCAATCTCCGATCGCCTAGCACTTACCAATAGGCCTCATACTGGGCGTTATGCACGGTGCAGTCTGTGCGCTGGCGCACATCCGGCGCGCAAAATCAGAAAATTCGTAAATAGCCGAGATCGAGCGCTGTGTGATCCCGAGCGCTGTCCGAATCGCACCACCCGATGCCTAGGGAGCCGCGGATTTTCAACTTGTCATCCTGAGCGAAAAGCGAAGGATCACCGGACATGCAGTTATTTCTTTAGCTTACAACCGTCCTCGCATGCGAACTGGGCCTTCGCTGCGCTCAGGATGACATTAATCTGCGTATCCCTAGCGCTGCTGAGAAAGCGCTACTTACGCTAGCGGCAAACGTAGTCTAGCGATAGTCCCGCCCGTAGTTCGCGGCAACAAATCAAAACTACCGCCATGCCACTGTGCCAAACGCTCCACTAGCGCGAGACCCAGACCTGCGCCCATGGTCCCGCCTCTGGCCTGATCGCCGCGCACGAAGGGTTGTTTCAGGCGCTCTACGTCGGCCAGCGCGACACCTTCACCGGCATCGAGCACATCAATCTCTGCAGTCGCACCGTCGCGCCGCAACGCCAGCTCAACCGGCGGCTTACCGTAACGGTGGGCGTTTTCGATCAAGTTCATCAACATCCGGTCGAACGCTGCGGGGAAGGCGTTGACGCAAATGGCGGTGTCGCCTGCCGACCACTCAACGGAGAGACCGCGACCGTGTGCTTTATCGGCAATGGCACGCAAAGATTCGCGAAGGTCAACGCGGATCGGCTGCTCTTTCGGATTGCCGCGCGCGAAATCTAAAAACTGGGTGACGATGCGATCAATCTCGTCAATATCGGTGGCCATTTCGGCGCGGCTCTGCGCGTCGCTCACCGAGATTTCGCTGGCTAGTCGCAGTCGCGTGAGCGGCGTGCGAATGTCATGCGAAATGCCGGCAAGCATGGTGCTGCGGTCGCGCTCCATTCGCTCCAGATTCGCTGCCATGCGGTTGACGTTGCTGGCTACGCGCGCGATTTCGGTGGGGCCATCCTCGGGCAGCGGATCGGGGCGTTTGCCGACCGCAACTTTGTCCACCGCGTCGGCCAGATCAGCCAGTGGCTTGGACAATCGACGCGCGAACCACAACGTACCGGTGAGCAACACGGCAAGGATGCCACCGACAGTGAGCAGCAGCCGCATCGGCACTTCGCCCGCATCAATATTGCGAATCGGAATCCCTGCCCACACCCCTTTGCTGGCATCAACGTCGACGTTCAGGCGGATCCACACGATAGGCTGATCCATGCGCATACCCACCCGCACCTCAGTATCGCGCCCAAGCTGCTCCTGCAGTTTTTCGATCAGTGGATGCAACGTAAGCCCACTGGGCAGCCGACCGATTTCGGGTCGCCGATCGACCGGCACCAGCAGCACGCCGTATTCGCGGCCGATTTTTTGTAACCCGCCGGACGGGCGATTGCCGCGCTCGTCGGTCGCAAGGTGGGTCAAGGTGTTGCGTAGCGCCTCCACCTGCATCAGCTTGGCCTCGGTAAAGTTGCGCGCAATTAGGCTTGCGCGATCTTGACGAAATAGCAATGTCATGGCGAGCACCGCCACGCCGAGCGCGACCAGCAGCAACATCGCGAGACGCCAGAATAAAGTCTTGGGCATCGTGACCAACCGGGTCAGTCCGGCACAAACACGTAGCCGCGACCCCACACCGTCTGGATGTAGCGCGGTTTGCTGGCGTCGGGTTCGACAATTTTCCGCAAGCGCGACACTTGCACGTCGATGGCGCGATCGAACACTTCGTGCTCTTTGCCGCGTGCCAGCATCGACAGTCGCTCGCGCGTGAGCGGTTCGTGTGGATGGGTGACAAACACGCGCAGCATGGCAAACTCGCTGGTGGTCAAATCCTGAGCCACCCGGCTTCGCGTAAGCACGCGCGTCGCAAAATTTATTTCGCAGTCACCGAACATGATCGGCTGGTCAGTCGGAATCGGTGCGCCCGGCGATACGTCAGCCGCGCGTCGCAATACGGCTTGAATGCGCGCCACCAGTTCGCGCGGATTAAACGGCTTGGCCAGGTAATCGTCCGCCCCGGCGTCAAGGCCATCGATGCGCTCATCGTCCTCGCCTTTGGCCGTCAACATGATGATCGGGGTGCGGTCCCCGGTGCTGCGCAAACGTTTACACACGGCCAATCCGTCTTCATGCGGCATCATCCAGTCCAGCACCATCAGGTGTGGCGGGTCGCGCTCCAATCGCTTTGACAGTTCGCGGGCGTCGGGCAGCGTTGACACGCGAAAGCCCTGTTCGGTCAAAAAGCGCTGCAACAGTTCGCGCAAACGCTGGTCGTCGTCGAGCACGAGAATGTGCGGCGTGGATGCGGTGGAAGTCATGGTGGAAACATAACAGAGGTAAGCCGGCGCGGTGCACGATCCTTACAAGTGCTTACAACTCACCGAACTGAACGTTGGCTTCGCGCGCGAACTGATACGCGAAAATGGTGTCAGAGAATCATCACAAGTTAATTACGGAGGTCTTATGTCGGCACGCAAATCCCCTTTGAAGCCTGTTGCGCGAATCGTCGCGTTTTTGGCGCCTTTCCTGGTCGGGGCAGCATTGGCGCAAGCGGCGCCACCCGGCATGCCCGAACTTGGCCTGCCATTTGGCAATCATTTTGCTGCGATGAAGGCCAAGCTGAACTTGAACGCCACACAGGACGCGCAGTACATCGTCGCCATGCAAAGCACCATCAAGGCTAACGAATCGATGCGCAAAGCGCGCACCGCGGCCACGGCGGCGGCCAAGGCAGAGCTGGCAAAAGCTGATCCTGATTTTGCAATGTTGCTCAGTCTGCGTGACGACACTCAAGTAGCCACTTCCGTCGAGCGCAAAGCCGCGATTGCCGAATGGGTCAAGTTCACCCAGATTTTGAGCGGGGAACAAAAAGCCATGATCAAGAGTCAATTACTTGATCGCGTTTCTCGCGCAGACGATATGCGAGAGAAGTTTCGACAACGTCACGGTGGCTAATTCTGCTTGGTCGGTGAAGATTTATCGCGGTTGATACGAATGCTCATACCTTCTTGCCCAGCCTGGCTTGCCTCGCTGGGCTTTTTCTTGGGCGCTCGCCACGCGGCCCAGAAGCCAAAAATACTTCGTACCGTCCTTGACATCGCAAAAGACGATGGCTAATATGACATCCGCATACTTCACGCTCTTTCAGGTATGTACCCTTTGAGACCACCCCCTCGATACACCTCCGGTCTTATCAGGTCTCTCAGGACTCCGGCCCGCCTCGTGCGGGCTTTTTTTCTGTATTCAGAAATATTTGAGTGGGGCGTGGGTCTACGCGTTTGAGGGCCGCTACATTTGCGCCCAAGGAAGACCGTCAAAACGCCATCCGCTCTTGCGCCCGCGATGAAAGTTCTCGTCAAGGTCGCCTTCAAAGCCGTGCAACACGTTGTACACGTCGGAAAATCCCGCGCTTTCAAGCACCTTGCCCGCGTCAATCGAGCGCTTGCCGCTGCGACAAATAAGAATGACCGGGCGAGCTTTCACGCCCGCCACCAATGCCTTCACATGCTGCGTAAACTCGACCTGAATGTCCCAGTCGGGCGGCTCCTGCCACGCAATGTGCTCTGCACCCACAGGATGCCCGACATAAAAAAATTCAATTTCAGAGCGCACATCGACGAAAACCGCATCAGTGTGGGTTCGCATGAAATCATGCGTTTCTTGGGGAGTCAGGTGTTTCATGGTGAACACGCAGCCAGTGAAATAGAGGTCATGATTGTCGCTTTTTTTAAAGAACGACCCTCTGGCCTCAGCAAATTTGGCCACTCTCCCTCTACGGCGCAGACCAGCCACCACCTACCGCTTTGTACAGCGCCACCACACCAGCCAATTGCGCTCGCTTGGCATCAATCACGCCCGACTCAGCCAGCGACAAGTCGCGCTGCGCATTGAGTACTTCAAGATAACTCGAATAGCCGTTGCTGTAGCGTAGGTTGGCTAGGCGCAACACATCACGCAGTGCAGCAATGCGCTTGTCGGCCGTGGCTACCAGCGCCTCGCTTGCGGCAATCACATTTAGCGCGTCGTGGACATCTTTGAACGCGCCTTGCACGGCCAGCGCGTACTGCGCAGTTGCCTGCGCTTTGCGGGCGTTCGCGGCAGCCACCACGGCGTCAATCGACCCGGCGCGGAACAGCGGTTGCACGATACCTGAGGCCAGATTCCAGAACAGCGAACTCGGGTTGAATAACTCGCTCAACTGACGCGACTCAAAGCCCAAACTCGCAGTAAGTTTTATCGTTGGGTAGTACGCCGCCTTGGCCTGCCCAATGTCCGCATTCGCAGCGATCAGTTGCTGCTCGGCAGCGATCAAATCGGGGCGACGATTCAGGATGTCCGATGGCAGCTCAGCCGGCACGGTGGCGCGACTAAACAGCACGTCAATCGCGGTGCCGCGTGCAATATTTGGCTGCACAATAGCGGCGGGACTGCGGCCCACCAGCACGGCAAGCGTTGCTTCAGTTGCACGCCGATTTTGTCGGGCTTGCAGCAATGCCGCCTCAATGCCTGCGGCCTCAGCCACCGCTTGTTGCACATCGAGCTTTCCCGCCACGCCGCCTTCAAAACGCATGGTTTGCAAGCGTAGATTTTCCACACGAGTAGCGAAAGTCTGCTCAGCCAGTGCGACCTGCGCGTCAAACGAGCGCAACGCGAAGTAGCTTTGCGCTACGTTTGCATACAAGCTCGCAAGCACGGTGCCACGATTGGCCTCAATCGAAAGCAAACGAGCGCGCGCAGCTTCATCCGCACGCACGAATTTGCCCCAAAAATCGAGCTCGAAGGAGGATGAGATTCCCGGTTGAAAGTCGTTGTAACGCGGGTTCGCTCCCTGCGGCAATTTGCCCGCGTGCTCGCTGACCTGTGAGCGGCTTGCGCTGAGGCTGGCATCCACGGTCGGGAAACGGCTAGAGTGAATGAGCGCAAGCGACGCGCGCGATTCGTCGATGCGTGCCGCAGCAAGCAGCAGGTCCTGACTGTTCGCGGCGGCTTCATCGATCAACGCATTGAGTGCTGGATCTTGAAACGACCTCCACCACCCAAGCCAATCAACACTCGCCACAGTGTGCGTGCTTTGCGGCACGATCGCCCCGGTAGGCAACGACTGTGCCGGCCGCTCGTAGTTAGGGCCGAGCGCGCCGCAACCTGCGAGGGTCACGGCAATTGCAACAGCGGAAAGTGAGGCAGTCAATTTCTTCATGACTATTCGCCCGCTGCCGGCAGCTGGCCATGCGGCTTACGCGGCGGGGCCAACGGAATCGGCGCATGCGGAGCCACCTTGCCGACGTAGTCATAGTCCTCGGGTTTACTGCGCAGGTGCCAGTCGTTCACTAGCTTGAAAAACAGCGGCACCAGAAAGATCGCGAGGAAGGTTGCTGCGATCATGCCGCCCATCACACCGGTGCCGATGGATTGCCGCGCAGCCGCCCCCGCGCCGGTTGAAAACGCGAGTGGCACTACGCCCAAAATAAATGCCAGCGAGGTCATCAGAATCGGGCGAAAGCGCAGTCGTGCGGCCTCAAGCGCGGCAGCCACTGGCGTTAAACCTTCATTGACTTTCATCGTCGCAAACTCCACGATCAAAATCGCGTTCTTGGCAGCCAGCCCTAAAAGTGTCACCAGTCCAATTTGAAAGTAAACATCGTTGGCGAAGGCACCCCCCAACGACCGGCGAATCCAGACCGCGGCCAGCGCCCCGAAAATTCCGAAGAACATCGCAAGCAACACCGATAACGGCAGCGACCATTTTTCATACTGCGCTGCGAGGATCAAGAAGATCATCAAAATGCCGGCACCCAGCGCAATACCTGCCGCGCTACTAGTGCGCTTTTGCTGGAACGATTCGCCGCCCCAGTCGTAGCCAATGTCCGCTGGCAAGGTTGCCGCTGCGACTCGCTCCATTGCCGCAATCGCCTGCCCGGAGCTGAAACCCACTTTAGGTTCGCCTAAGATTTTGATGGCGGGCAGCGCGTTAAAACGCTCCACCGAGTCCGGGCCTGACGCGAACTGCACGTCAGCCAGCGAGCGGATCGGAACCATCTGTCCCGTGCTTGAGCGCACGAACAGCGCACCGATATCGTCCGGCTTGGCGCGGAAGTTGCCCTCAGCCTGCACCAGCACCTGATAAATGCGGCCGCTCTTATTGAAGTCGTTTACGTAATAACTGCCGAGCGTTGCCGCGAGCGTGTTGTAGACGTCAGCGATAGACACTTTCAAGGCACGCGCCTTCTCCGTATCAACGTTCACATACAGCTGCGGAGAGTTCGCCTGCCACAAGGTTTTTACCCCCTGCAGCTCTGGTTGTTTGTTGGCCTCTGCAAGAAACTGCGGCAGCATCTGCGCGAGGCGTCGCACACCACCGTCGCCCTTGTTTTGCAGATAAAACTCAAAGCCGCCGGTCTGCCCCAAACCCTGAATCGCGGGTGGATTGAAGAACAGCGGCAGGCCTTCTTTAATGCCAGCGGTTTTGCCGTAGCTCTCGCCAACCAGTTGCTGCGCTGACTGCGTGCGCTCCTCCCACGGTTGCAGCGGGAAAAACATGGTCGCTGCAGACGACTTCAAGCCGCCACCACCGAGAAAATTTAGCCCTACTAGACTAAACACTGAATTGATGTTTTTGTTGCCACTCATCGCGCCTTCAATTTGCTTGACTACCGCGTCGGTTCGCGCGAGCGCCGCGCCTTCGGGGAGTATCGCCGCGCCCAGGTAATAGCCTTGATCTTCATCGGGCACCAGACCACCCGGCACGGCTTTGAACAGTACGCCGATCAAACCAAGCATCACGGCGAATAACACCAAGCCAAGCGCACCACGTTTTAGGAAAAACGCCACGCCGTGTGAGTAGCGCTGGGTGACCCAGGCGAAACTCTTGTTAAACCAGTTGAAGAACGCATTCTTGCGCTCCGCGCCCGGCTTTAAAAATACTGCACACAAGGCCGGCGTGAGCGTTAGCGCGACAAATCCGGAAAGCACCACCGCAATAGAAATAGTCACCGAGAATTGTCGATACAACTCCCCCGCAAGTCCACCCAGAAAGGCGATAGGCACGAACGCTGCGCACAGCACCAGCACGATGGCCACCACCGGGCCGGTGACTTCCTGCATCGCCTCAACCGCCGCATCCCTCGGGCTCAGGCCTTCTTCGTGCATCAATCGCTCTACGTTTTCTAGCACCACAATGGCGTCGTCGACAACGATACCAATGGCCAGCACCATGCCAAACAGTGTCAACGTATTGATGCTGTAGCCCAACAATTTAAGCCCCGCCATGGTGCCGATTAGCGACACCGGCACCGCGAGCATCGGGATGATCGTGGCGCGCCAGCTTTGCAGAAACAGATACACCACCAGGAACACCAGCAGCATAGCTTCAGCCAGCGTTATCAACACCTCCTTGATCGATTCGGTGACAAACGGTGTGGTGTCGTACGGCGTTGAATAAGTCAAACCTTCAGGAAATTTTGACTTCAAATCAATCAGCGCTTTTTCTACGGCGGCGCGCGTGTCGAGCGCATTAGCACCGGTCTGCAAGAAGATGCCGATGGGCACCGCTGGATGACCATTGACGCGACCGTAAAAGTTGTAGTCCTTTGATCCCAACTCGATGCGTGCGACATCTTTGAGCCGCACATTTGCGCCCTTGTCGCCAGTGCGCAAAATGATGTTGGCAAATTGCTCCGGCTCAAGCAGCCGGCCGCGCGCAGTGACCGTCAGCGTCAGCTCTTCGGTATTGTTCGGCGGTGCGCCAATTTTTCCTGCTGCGTATTGAGCGTTTTGCTCGGTGATGGCGGCCCCAATGTCGGCAACCGTGATGCCTAGTTGCGCCATGCGATCTGGTTTGAGCCAGATGCGCATCGCGTAGTCCTTGGCGCCAAAAATCTGCACGTTGGTCGTGCCCGGCACCCGCTTGATGGCGTCGAGCACGTTCTGACTTAAATAGTTCGAAATGAATAGCGTGTCGTAGCGATCATCAGCTGCGTAAAACGCCGCAACCACCAGAAAGTTGGCCGAACTTTTCGCCACCGTCACGCCCTGCCGCTGCACCTCTTGCGGCAGTCTAGACAGCGCCTGATTGACGCGGTTACTCACGTTCACGGCGGCAATATCTAGGTTGGTGCCAACTTCAAAAGTGATGTTGATCGACACCACGCCATCACCGGATGAGACGGAGCTGATGTAGAGCATTTTTTCGACGCCGTTAATCTGCTCCTCGATGGGCGCAGCCACGGTGCTCTCGATGACTTCAGCAGAGGCGCCGGGGTAGATCGCGCGAACCGTCACCACCGGTGGCGCGATTTCCGGGTAGCGTGAAATGGGCAACACACGCAGCGAGGCGAGTCCAGCCAATACCAGTAACAGCGACAGAACCGTCGCAAAAATCGGACGGTCGATAAAGAATTTGGAGAACATGGTGGACTACTGTTTGGCTGCGGGTGCGGCGGGCGTTGCCGCTGCAGCTGGCTTAGCGCTCGCGTCGGCTGCGGGCTTTAACGCTGTTCCAGGCGTGGCACTTGCAACAAACGGTATAGGGGTCACGGTCATGCCGGGCTTGTTCGCCTTGATGACGCCATCGACCATCACCCGCTCGCCGGCGGCAAGGCCCTTAGTGACGATCCATTCGCCGTTCGACCAGCCGTCAATTTCAACCGGCTGTGGAGCCAGAGTGTTTTCGGGCGTGACCTTAAACACCATCTTGCCCATTGGGCCGTCAAGGATCGCGCGTTGCGGCACGGTAATCGATTGCGTGCGGTTTGCGCCGCCCAGAACGACCCGCACGAACTGGCCGGGACGCAAAGCGCCGTCAGGATTAGCGATTTCCGCGCGCGCATCAAAACTGCCCGTGGCTGGATTCAATTTCTCGCTGGAGAAGTTCATTTTTCCTTGACGGGGATAGGTGCTGCCGTCGCTCAATTTCACCGTCACGCCGAACGCAACGCTACCGTTATTTGACTTTTTTCCGGGCACAGCGACCTGCCCGGATGCCATCTGTTTGTTCAGCTTCAACATGTCGCCTTCGGACACGCTGAAGTTCACATAAATGGGATTCACCTGCACGATGGTGGTCAACATATCAGCCGAGCTCACCAGGCTGCCGTCGGCCTTGGCTGCGGTGCCGGTGACGCCACTGATGGGGGCGATCACGCGGGTGTAGCCAAGGTTAAGTTTCGCCTCGTTGCTCTGTGCACGCGCCTGCTTGATGCTCGCTTCTGCGGATTCAACGGCTGATTTGCTGTCGTCAAATTCTTTTTGACTAATGGCTTTCTCTGCGATCAAAGGCGCCAGACGCGCCACGTCACGTTTGGTCTGATTCAAGCGCGCTTCAGCTACTGCGATTAATGCATCGGTAGAGGCGACCTGCGTTTGCAAATTGGCGGTGTCAATCTGGAACAGCGATGCCCCCGCCTTGACGGTGGAGCCCTCCTCAAACAATCGCCGCTGCAAAATTCCGGAAACGCGCGCACGCACTTCGGTCTCGCGCGAACCTGCGGTTTGACCGGTGTACTCGAAGGTGATGGCCGTGTCTTTCGGCTGCACCGTCACCACGCTGACCTGCGGCGGTGGCGCCGCAGGTGGACCAGCCGCAGCAGCGGCGGGCGCGTCGGGTTTACCGCACCCAGCGAGCAGAACGAGTGGCAGTAAAAGTACGGCAGCCAGCGGCCAACGTTGAGAAGATTTGTCCGTGACCGGCGATGAATGGGGCATGGTTGTCCGCGTCGTTTAACGCATTGAGTTTGCAATTGCGAGGATTTATGCGTTGCATAAACATGCAGGAATGTATGTTTATGCTTTTGGCGTGTCTATCAATTTTAAAACCCAGCCCTTTACGCGGCAAACAAAAGGAGGCGTTATGGCCCGTGAAACGATAGATGTAGCGCGCGCAGAGGCTTGAGTGGGCTCCATCCTCGCTGGCCTGCGGACTGCGCCTGCGGTCATCGCAATTGTCGTCAACCAGCGTAGGCCGGCACGACAAACCGCCCGTGAGAAAATATTGGTGTAATTACTACCAAGCGCCCCATGAACCGCCGCCAATACTTCAGCGACCTGCTCCGCCAACGCATCCTCATCCTTGACGGCGGTATGGGCACTATGGTGCAGCAATACAAACTTGACGAGGCGGACTACCGCGGCCATGTCTGTCGCGACCACGTTTGCGATGTCAAAGGTAATAACGATCTTTTGGTACTCACCAAACCCGAGGTGATTCGCGAAATTCATCACGGCTACCTTGAGGCAGGCGCCGATATTATCGAGACCAACACGTTCAACGGCACCTCGATTGCCATGGCTGATTACAAGCTAGAACACATGGTGCGCGCGCTGAACCGCGAAGCCGCCAAAATCGCCCGCGAATGCTGCGCTGAATGGACGAAAAAAACGCCGAACAAGCCCCGCTTTGTCGCAGGCGCACTAGGCCCTACTAACCGCACCGCCAGCATTTCACCGGACGTAAACGACGCATCAAAGCGCAACGTTTCGTTTGACGAATTGGTAGTGTCGTACACCGAGCAACTTGACGCCCTGATGGAAGGCGGTATCGACCTGGTGCTGGTTGAAACCATCTTCGATACGCTCAACGCCAAGGCTGCGCTGTTCGCCTATTCAAGCGTGTTCGAGCACGAATCTGATCCACCGCCGCTAATGATTTCTGGCACCATCACCGACGCCTCTGGCCGCACCCTGTCAGGGCAGACAGTCGCCGCGTTCTGGACCAGCGTGCGTCACGCCTGTCCGATTTCGGTGGGCATCAACTGCGCGCTAGGTGCAATTGCTATGCGCCCGCACATCGAGGAACTTGCAAAGATTGCACCTGAAACGTTCATCAGCGTGTATCCGAATGCAGGATTGCCCAACCCGCTGTCGGACACCGGCTACGATGAAACGCCCGAAATGACATCAGGCTTCCTGAAAGAGTTCGCGCAAAGCGGGCTGGTGAATATTGTGGGCGGATGCTGCGGGACAACACCCGCGCACATTGGCGCGATGGTGGATGCGGTAGCAAAGATTTCGCCACGGCTGGTGGCGGCTTAGGGTTCGACCCACGGGGCAGGTTGAGCGCGGCGGTACGGCCGTCAAACGTGGGCATACCAACCCGGTCGGCGTCCCCCGAGCCCGTTCGCCCTGAGCGCAGCGAAGGGTTCGATGAAGTTATGCGGTTTGTTCCCCGGTCCCCGGTTGCCGTCCCCCCGAGCCCGTTCGCCCTGAGCGCAGCGAAGGGTCTGATGAAGTTATGTGGTTCGTTTGCCACGGACCGCTGATGCCGCGGGGCAGTCACTTTTCTTGCCTCGCCAAGAAAAGTAACCAAAAGAAGGCGACCCCGACGATTGGCCTTATCCTGCGATGCTCAGAAAAAAGCGGAACGAAAAAAACTCGCTATCGCTCAAATAGTTTTTCGTTCTTATCGCTTTTTTCTTCCGCTTCTCGGGGCCAATCAACGGGGACTCGTCGAGCCGATATTTGATCGCTTCGCGATGTGGGTTGAGGTTGGTGGGGCGTAGTGGCGGTACGGCCTTCAAACGTGGTCGCGTCCCACCCCGTTCGCCCAGAGCGCAGCGAAGGGTTCGATGAAGTTATGCGGTTTGTTCCCCGGTCCCCGGTTGCCGTCCCCCCATCCCGTTCGCCCTGAGCGCAGCGAAGGGTCTGATGAAGTTATGTGGTTCGTTTGCCACGTTTCCGCTGATGCCGCGGGGCAGTCACTAATCTTGCCTCGCCAAGAAAAGTAACCAAAAGAAGGCGACCCCGACGATTGGCCTTATCCTGCGATGCTCAGAAAAAAGCGGAACAGCCCGAACTCGCTGCGCTCGAACAGCGGGCCGTTCTTATCGCTTTCTTCCTCCGCTTCTCGGGGCCAATCAACGGGGACCCATCGAGCCGATATTTGATCGCTTCGCGTTGGGGCTTCGGGCGAGCGTCGCGGTACGGCCGTCAAACGTGGTCCATCGCACCCCGTTCGCCCTGAGCGCAGCGAAGGGTCTGATGAAGTGCGCTGGTTTGTGTGCCACGTTGTCGCTTCTCGGGCCCAATCAACGGGGACCCGTCACCCGTCAGGCGGCGACTTTTCCCACCAGCTCAGACACCAACGTTGCCACTGGTTTACCGGCAAAGTGCAAGGCCAGATTTTCGACGGCTAGGTCGGCCATCGCTTGTCGCGTTTCTTGTGTGGCGCTGGCCACGTGGGGCAGCAGCACGACGTTGCGACGGTTGAACAGGGCTTCTGGCACTTTCGGTTCGGCGTCGAACACATCTAGACCCGCGCCGGCAATCGTGCCGTTTTCGATCGCGGCTACCAGTGCCACTTCATCGACCACCGAACCACGCGCGACGTTGATGAAATAGCCGGTTGGCCCTAGCGCTTCCAGCACTGCGGCGTTCACTAAATGTTTGGTTGCTGCGCCACCGGGAGTGATGGCGATGAGTACGTCGACGTCGCCCGCCATCGCGACTAGATTGCCGTAATACTGATGCGGTACGTCTTGTTTGCTGCGGCCAAAGTAGGCGATTTTCATCTTGTGTGCAAGCAGACGATTAGCGATTTCTTTACCGATACGACCGAGTCCGATGATGCCGACCGTCTTGCCCCAGATTGAGTGCGTCAGCGCATACTGCCCCTTGAGCCATTCGCCGCTTTCGACGAACTTCTGCGACCCTACAAACTGGCGGCAGGTCATTTGCGTGAGCGCAACGGCCGTGTCGGCCACTTCGTCGTTCAGCACGTCCGGCGTGTTGGTGACCTTCACTTTAGCGTCAGCACAGGCGGCCAGCGGAATGCCGTCGTAGCCCACGCCCATCACGCTAATAATTTCAAGTTGTGGAAACTTCGCCAGCTGTTCAGGCGTAAGTTGCGATCCGCCGAACGCCACCATGCCGCGCGTGGTCGGTGCAATTTTTGCGATCAGTGCGCGACGTGCCTCGGAATCTGCGGCGCCGTGCAAATCATGCACCGTAAATTTTTCGTGCAACGGTTTAGCGAAGAATGCAGGCAACGGGGCGATGGTGACGATTTCTGGTTTTGACATGATTTCTTCTTGATGCTGGGGGAGCGATTGCATCGCGACAGCTACTATTTTAGAGAGCGACGGGTCGCGACGGAGCCCCGCCTAATGGGCGGGCGAGCGTTCGAGTAATGCCGTGATTAAGCCAGCATCACCGGCTTCAGTTTCGATCACGTTCCGAAAACCTGCATCGCGTGCCGTGGCGGCAATACGCTGATGGCTGGCGTAGACGGGCAGCGCAAACAGCAGTGTTGCGCGCTGGTTGGCAGGTATTAGCGCAACGAGATTGGTAATCGCATCACTGCTCATGGCCGAGAGCGCGTTAACTTTTTCGGCACGCAACAACTCCAACAAACCGGTGGGCGGTGTGTTCGGTGCGCGGCGGTGATAGGCGGTGATCGGGTCGACTATTGCTCCGCGTTTAAGCAGCGCCTCACGCAACAATTCGCGGCCATCATTGCCACGAAAAATCACGATGCGTTTGCCTTGAATGGCGCTTGCTTGCAACGTCGGCAACGCGAGCAAGCCCTCGCTATCAAATGACGTCTCCGGCATTTCGACACTCGCCACGCCGCGAATATTTAGCTCCTCAGCAGTGCCGGGACCCGGGGCAAACACATGCAGCGTAGCGGGGAGCTTTTTCGGGATTGATCCAAAGGGCGCGAGCGTCATTTCAGCGGCACTGGGGCTCACGAAAATGGCCGCGTAGTAATCGCCTATGTTGGCGAGTGCGGTGTCGAGTGGCGCTACGTCGGCGGGCGGCTCGATGATGGTGGTGGGAAATATCAGCGGCGTTGCGCCGAGTGATGCGAGCCGGGTGGCCGTACGCGAGGCGGGCATAACCGGGCGAGTGATGAGGATATTGACGTCTGCGAGCGGGCCAGCGGCCTTTTCGGTAGCGGCGCCAAGATGAAAGTCCGCGTGCATGGCCTTAGCTCAGCGACGCAATAATCCGGTCGGCCCCTTGCGCCTTAAGCATCTTTGC
The DNA here is from genome assembly GCA_014378555.1 of Burkholderiales bacterium. GTDB lineage: Bacteria > Pseudomonadota > Gammaproteobacteria > Burkholderiales > Casimicrobiaceae > Casimicrobium. The sequence goes on from JACMNN010000210.1 coordinate 15,002, forward strand.
AACAATCTCTCCCAACGCCTCCGGCATATCTGGCGTGCCAAACGCCTCCGCGCTGACCAGTTCACTGCCATCGAGATTTGACACAAAGGCGCGCAACCGCAGCGGCTTGTCGCCATCGACAAAATCGGCATAGGCGCCGAGTGGCAATTCGCAACTGCCGCCCAGCAACCGACTCACCATGCGCTCGGCCGTGCAGGCAATCGCGGTGGGGGCGTGGTCGAGTTCGGACACGATTTCGGCGGTGTCTTCATCGTCGCTCATAACCTCTAAGCCAAGGGCTGCCTGACCGGGTGCAGGCAGCGATTCTTCAATCGGGATGCACATGGTGATGCGGTCTTGCATGCCGAGTCTCATCAAGCCTGCTGCGGCGAGGATGATGGCATCGAATTCACCCGCGTCGAGCTTGGCCAATCGGGTGTTGACGTTGCCACGCACCGGCGCAAACGCGAGCGTCGGATAGGCGCGCTTCAGCACTGCGGCGCGGCGAAGGCTTGAGGTGCCGACAATTGCGCCCGCAGGCATCGCGGCGAGGGAGGCGTATTTCGACGAAACAAAGGCGTCGCGTGCATCTGCTCGCGGCAAAATTGCAGCGAGAATGAAGCCTTTCGGCAACACCATCGGCACATCTTTCAGCGAATGCACGGCCAGATGCGCGCGTCCTTCCTGCAACGCAACCTCTAGCTCCTTGACGAATAAGCCCTTGCCGCCCACCTTGGCCAGCGGTTTATCCAAAATTTGGTCGCCACGGGTGGTCATGCCGAGCAGTGTCACCGACAGGCCGGGAATTACACTCTCAAGTTCTGATTTAACGAGATTGGCTTGCGCGAGTGCCAATGGGCTTTCGCGAGTGGCAATGATGAGAGATTCGCTCATGCGGTGCTTAAAGTTTGTGTTGACGGGCAGCGCCATTGCTGCGCGAATGCCAGCAATTATGGCATTCGGCTTTTTGCTGATATCCACGACCTGCTTTGCGCAATCGGTAGTAGAACCGTTAGCCCCAAGCAGCCTCGAGTGGGAAAAAATCCTGCCGGTCGCGCAAAACCTGAAGACCGATGGCGACGCCGCTACCGCTGCAAAAAAGCCGATTCTGCTTTTTTTCAATTTGACCGGCTGCCATTACTGCCGTGGGGCATTGCGCGAGGTGATCGTGCCGATGTTTCGCAACGCAGGCTGGCGGGCCGCGCTGGAGTTTCGCCAGATCACCATCGACGACGGTAAATCACTGATCGATTTTGATGGCAAGCGCATTGACAGCATCGCCTTCGCCCAAAAACGCAAGGGCACCTTTGCCCCGACCGTGATGGTGGTGGACGGCGACGGCCAGTTGCTCGGCGAACCGCTGGTCGGCATTGCCAACTTTGATTTTTATGGTGCGTATGTGGATGGTTTAGTGAACAAAGCGATTGCTGATTTGAAAGCCCGAAAATGACCTGGTTTCTGTACATGGCCTGCGTGCTGACCGGCGTACTGTCGGGCGGTGCATTGGGCATGGTGGTGGGCGTTATCGTCGGCACGCCGCTGAAGCTTGCCGGGCCTGGCAAGTGGATCGGGGCGGCGCTGGGCGCGGTAATCCTGACCTGGTATTTGCTGAAGCTAGGCCGAAAAATTCAAAAAATGATGAACGAAAAATGAGTAGAGAAAAGGTTGTAGGCCTGGGCGGAATCTTCATCCGTGCGAGAAATGCGGAGGGCCTGCGCAAATGGTATTTCCGCCATCTCGGCATCGACATCACGGAATGGGGCGGAGCCGCGTTCGCGCAGACTACGGGTGACGAAACGTATTGGAGCGTGTTCGAGGAGAAAAGCGATTACATGCCGAAACGCCAACTCACCATGATCAATTGGCGGGTAGCCAATCTCGACAAAATGCTCGATCAGTTACGACTGGCCGACATCCGTGTTGAAGACCATATCGAAGCGTCTGCGCAAGGCCGCTTTGGCTGGGCGTATGACATTGAAGGCAACAAGTTTGAGCTGTGGGAGCCGCCGGCGGAAGAGTAAATCTCGCAAGGTTTGTCGCCCGTAGGGTGGGCACCCCGTGCCCACCAAGCTTTGGCAAAACAAACTTAATTGCCCATTAACGTCACGGTGGGCAGGGGCTGCCCACCCTACAAAATCTGGGTTGGGTTCCCTCTCCCGCGCCGGGAGGGGCTAGGGTGAGGGCCGTAATAGTCGCAGTCGACGTTGCATTTGGAGTGATTGGCAACTCGTTCATTCAAGCCAATGTTGCTTGGCGATTGCCCTCACCCCAACCCTCTCCCGCGCTGCGGGAGAGGGGGCCAAACGAGCATCGATTAACCGGATTTATTCCTCATCCAGCCTCGGCAAAGCAAATTTAATGGCGCGGTTACGCCACTGGGCATCGCTGGTTTTGGTTCCCTCTCCCGCGCGCGGGAGAGGGCTAGGGTGA
>JACMNN010000037.1 GCA_014378555.1 Burkholderiales bacterium
CGCTGCTTGCAAGAATGCCCCATGCCGCGAACAAAGTCACTTCGACAAAAAACGATTTGATTAAGCGCATCGATTCTTCTTTCAAAATTTTGTTTGGCGTTGTGCCACTGATATAAGGGTATGCACAAACCTATACTAACGTACTATTGCTCCCAAAATCGGGAGATTAGCAGTCCTCATCGCGAATCGATCACGTCCTACAGCCCTCCACTGTGCGTACCCTCAGCGAGAAAAGGGAATTTGTTTGCGCACTGCAGCGCCGACGGCATCGGTTTATTGACAGGCATCGACGCGCGGAAAGATTACCCAAGACGCGACGCTGCGTGTAACGACGCGCTCGCGGTTACCCCCGCGTCGAACCTCAATATGCCGATTAACGTTAACCGAGTATTGAGCACCCACTTCGATGTTCGAGACTGGCAGCACCGCGGTTTCTACAACGCCGGCATGGTGGCTAGACGAACGCCAGCATTTCGACGTGTTCTACGCCGCCGCTTAACAGCAAAACCCGGACGCGCGGGCTGTTTCTCGCTGCGCGAGCCTGGGTCGATCAACAAAGCTTCCCTCAGCTAAGTTTGCAAGTCAGCTAAGATTAAACTTAGGACGCTATGAATAAGCGGAATGTGCTCTGCAGAGCAACAAGTATGAGGGGTATTTAGTGATCAATCCTAGTCTGCAACGCCTGCGCGCGTCTGCACTGTTGTCAATTTTTCTATTCGTGGGCATGGCCACGCATAACGTTGCCCATGCCGACATCGCTGTGCCTGCGGGCGGCAGTATCGCTCTAGGTGGTAGCAGCAACGACTTGGGCTTTACCGACGTCACCGTGGCGGGCACACTGCTGCTGCAAAACGGCTCGCTCAGCAATGTGCGCAATTTCACCATCGCTCCCGGCGGCTCAGTGGTCGCGGGCAGCGGTGTGATTACGCTGTCCGGCAACTGGAACAATGCGGGCAGCTTTAGCGCGGGCACCGGTGCCATTCACTTTGTCGACGCGCCTGCCTGCTCAACTGGCAGCACCATCAGTGGTTCCTCCACCTTTGCAAGTTTGAGCTTGATCAGCACCTGCGGCAAGCTTTATCGGTTTGCTGCGGGCAGCAACCAGACCATCAACGCGTTGTTCACAGTGAGCGGCACAGCAGCGCTACCGTTGCGGATCGAAAGCACCGCCGCGGCGCAAACCGCCTTCGTTAATCTAACCGGCCAGCAATTGATCAACGATCTTGCGGTCGCTAATGTGCGCGCCACTGGCGTTGCCCTAGCACCCACCCTCACCAATCAGAATCCGACCGGCGTCGCGATCGGCTGGTTTGGCTTGACCGAGGCGAGCTATGCGGTTCCTGTGACCGGTCGCGTCGCGCTAGGTGCGATCTGCCTCGCCCTGCTTCTTTTCGGGATCGGAGCGCTCCGTCGCACCGCCCGCTTTCCCGCTTAAATTTAAGGACAAACCGCTTCATGACATTGAAAGTCAGCTTTTCACCTTTGCATGCCGCTCTGTTGGCAACGTTCACTGCGTTCGCCGTAAGCGCCCATGCCGCCGATCTTGAAATCAAGGCCCCGCCCGGTGGCAAAGTGCTGATTAAAGACTCGACCGGCGCGACCACGCCTCTGATCATCGACGGCGCGGGTCCGGTGACGGTGCCGGGGCTTCCGGCGTCAACGGTGGTGTCAGCGGGCGTGGTGTGCTTTGACGCAAACGGTACGCTCGCCAAGTGCGCACCCATCATCGGCGCGCAAGGGCCGGTAGGTCCTGCCGGAGCAACTGGTGCGATGGGTGCTGCTGGCGCAATCGGAATCGCTGGTCCGACAGGGTCAGTTGGAGTCACTGGGCTTGCTGGCGCGACAGGAATCGCCGGGCCAACAGGTCCCATAGGAACCACTGGGCTTACCGGCGCGACTGGCGCTGTGGGCCAAGTGGGCATAACGGGCGCTGTGGGCGCGACCGGAATTGCCGGGCCAACAGGCTCAATGGGAACCACTGGGCTTACCGGAGCCACTGGCGCTGTGGGTCAAGTGGGTGGAACGGGCGCCGCGGGTTCGACAGGAATCGCCGGGCCAACAGGTCCCATAGGAACCACTGGGCTTACCGGCGCGACTGGCGCTGTGGGCCAAGTGGGCATAACGGGCGCTGTGGGCGCGACCGGAATTGCCGGGGCAGCGGGACCTATGGGAACCACTGGCGCAACCGGAGCCACGGGTGCAACAGGGCCTACCCCGAACATTAGCCTAACGACCTATTCGAACTCCGCATTGTCGTACGCCTGCCAAGCGCCCTCCATCACTGCGACATGCGCAACTGGTGTCGTCGTCAGCGGTGGTTGCGACGGCTCCTCCAACGCTTATGTTTCGATTCTATCGTCCAAGCGAATCGGTACAAACGAGTGGCAATGCGTGTTCGTTAACGGTTGTAACAGCTACTACTCGTCGGTGACTAACATTGCGTACGCCTACTGCATGTAATGTGCGTCCAGTACATCTAAGGTAGCCCGCCGCCGCTGCAACGTAGCGCGGCGCTCCCGCTGGCTACGTCGGTGTGGCTACATCCGCGCAAACAAATGCGCGTATTGCCGTGACACTTGCACTTTGTCTTTCACGCCTTTAAGCGTGAGCATCACGCGGCCGCTGAAGTCGCGTTCGGCGGTAACGACCACGCGCATATTGACGATGGTTGCGCGGTGGACTTGTACGAACACGTTGGGGTCGAGTTGTTCGGCTAGTTCTTTGAGTGAAATGCGGATGAGATGCTCGCCGTGGTCGGTGTAGAGCGACACATATTTATCGTGCGCTTGCAGGTGCGTGACCTCATCCACAGGCACGATGCGCACCGTGTCGCCGATGCCAGCGCGCAGAAATTTTAAGTACGGCGGGGCGGGCGCACCCAGTGCTCCGTTCGCACCACCTGCTAGTTTTTTAATCAGCTCCAGCGCGCGGCTCAGCTCGCCACTATCGGCCGCGATCTCGGGCGCGATGAGGCGCTTTTTAAGGCGCTCGACGGTCTCGGCGAGGCGCGCGTCGTTGATCGGCTTAACCAAATAATCTACCGCTTCGCGCTCGAACGCTTGCACTGCGTATTCGTTGTATGCAGTGACAAACACGATCAGTGGACCGTCGTTACCTCCGCCATTAGCCAAGCGCTGCGCCACTTGCAGCCCTGTGAGGCCGGGCATACGAATATCTAAAAAGAGCACATTTGGCGCGTTCTGGTCAACGGCCATGATCGCGGCAGGTCCGTTGCCGACGATGTCGACTATTCGCAGCTCAGGCCATGTTCTGGCTAGCGCGTCTTTGAGCGCGAGCGCTAAATTGTGTTCATCTTCAGCGATTAGTGCGGTGAAATTTGGCATCGAGAATCCTCAACAGCTTTTGTCTGTAGTGACCGCTGTAGGCGGGCACAGTGCGCTACGGGCGTAGGGTGAATTATTGCTATAGTCGATTTGTAAAACGCAGATCTATTCGTCACCGCATCTCGTTCTTGATCGGGGTAATTGACGGCTGGGCCGATACCCTACACAACGAGTTAATTTGTGGGGCCGCGTGGATTCCGGCCTACACCGGAATGACGAAAATAGCGAATAAATTTGAGTTTCCCTATGGCATCCAGCACAACCGCTGTGCCTGTCGTGGGGCCACAAAACCGCTATTCGTTGCGTTAAAACAATCGCGGCGTTCGCCATTCCTACGGTTCCGTCGTTATCGGCAAACTGATGCATATTCGGGTGCCCTCCGTAGGTTGTTCGATGGTCAGCTTTGCCGCGTCGCCGTACAACGCTTTGAGCCGCGCACGCACGTTAGCCAGTCCGCTGCCGCTGCCCGCTGTGTCGGTCGCAACGCCGAATCCCAGCCCGGTATCTGTAATGCGAATCTGCAAAATGCTTTCGTGAACTGCCGCTGCGACGGCGATGCTGCCGCCTTCAATTTTTGGCTCCAGCCCGTGTTTGATCGCGTTTTCAACCAGCGGTTGCAACAGCATTGGCGACATCGGTATTGCGCGAACCTCGTCCGTGACGTCGATGCTGAAGGCGAGGCGCTCGCCCATGCGTAAGCGCAAAATTTCTAGGTAGTCGCTGACAATCGCCAGCTCGTCGCCGACGGTGGCGTTGTCACGTCGTGATGCGTCGAGCGTGTGCCGCAGATAGCCAATCAGCCGCTCCGTCATGTGCTTGGCCGTGGCCGGCTCGCGGTCGATTAGGCTCGCCACATTGGATAGCGTGTTGTAGAGGAAGTGCGGCTCGACTTGCGCGCGCAGCGTTTTCAATTCGGCGGTGGCGCGCTCTTTGTCGGATAGCGCCGCAGCGGCCTCGAGCTCGGCGCGTTCGCGCCGCGAAACTTCGCGCAAACGATTGGCCTCGGTGGCCTCCCACAGTACCCAACCAATCGCCACTGCGATGCATGCCGAAAAAACAAATTCACGCCAGCCATCGTGAAAAGTAAAAAGCCGTACAGCGCCGCTCATGACGGCCAGCGCGACCATAAAGCCAACGTAAATCCCCACCACCGGAACCAGCAAACTGAGCGTCAGCGGATGCATGAGCAACGGCGCCCACGAGCGCTTGCGACGCGCCGTGGCGATCACCAGCGTGTATAGAAAATGCTGAACGTAGCCGATGGCCAGTGCGAAGATAGCGATCTCTTGAACGCGATTCCAAGTGAGCCGACCGCCAAAGGCTGCGATGGTCAACACAATCAGCGCGACGATCACGCCGCACATGATGGCGGTGAGCAGAATGTTGCGCAGTTGCGAGGGCTTCCAGCGCCGAAAAAACGGGACTATCTGCAACGGGTGATAGTCCGTTCCAGGGCGCAACTTGGCTTCGATTCTTGCGTCCATATCTGACGATTTTTTTGACTACGTTTACTAGGCAATGACGGCGGATTGACCCCGACGTTTCATGCAAAACAGTGTAGCCGCGCGCCCGATGAACATACCCGACAACGCGCCGAGAATGACCGCGGGGCCGACCCGCCACAACAACTCGGCCTGCAACGCAGGGTTGATCGCGAGCGCGACGTTAACGACGTAGTTCAACAAGAAAATCGCGAGCATTAACAGCATCGGAATTACGCTGCCGGGTAGACTCAAGCGGTCGGTGCTGGGGGTGTATCGAGCGCCAGCCGTGGGTTGCCACACGAAAAACGTGAATGCGGCGGCGGCAAGCAGCGCCAACGCCCAAGCGACAAAGCCAACTGGCCCACGACCTGCCGCCGTTAGGCCGATGAACAAAAATGCGACTGGCGCGATCAGCACCGAATAGCGCGAAACGACGCGCGTTCGCAATTGATTGGCGCCCAGCACGATCAACGTGACCAGAATGGCCCACACCCAGACCGGTGTGTTTTGAAAAACCTGACGAATGAATTCACCCATGATGTAGCCCCTGCTTTGGAGTTGTGTTGGATGAATGTTTGCGGAGCCCATGCGGCACGTCAGGCCGATGCGACGAGCGGGCAGAGTGCGGCGCAACTGGCTAAAACGCGCCGCCAGTGGCAACAGAGCTTATCGTAGAGCGGGCACCCCTGTGCCCACCAAACTGAACTATGGCAACGCACTCTCGCATTGCATTGTTACGGTGGCCGCGAGGCTCCGCCCCACCAACCAGCGACTACTGTTTCGCGTTATACCGCTCAACTGCGGCCATGATTTCGGCGCGTGCGTCGGCCGCTTCAGTCCAGCCGAGCACCTTTACGAACTTGCCCGGCTCCAAATCTTTGTAGTGCTCAAAAAAGTGGGTGATGCGATCGACTTCGATCGGCGGCAAATCGCGCGGGCTTTGCACGTTGCGATAAATGCTGGTTAGCTTGTCGACCGGCACCGCGAGTATTTTTTCGTCGTTGCCCGCCTCGTCCTGCATTTTCAGCATGCCAATGGGGCGGCAACGCACCACCACACCCGGCATCAGCGGCACTGGGCTTAGCACCAACACGTCAGCCGGGTCGCCGTCGCCTGAAAGGGTGTTGGGTATGTAGCCGTAGTTGCAGGGGTAATGCATGGCGGTGGACATAAAACGATCCACAAAAATTGCGCCGGAAGCTTTGTCGACTTCGTACTTGATCGGTTCGCCGTTCATCGGGATTTCAATGACGACGTTCAAGTCGTTCGGAACGTCGCGGCCGGAAGAAAGTTTGTCGAATGCCATGGGACTTAAGCTCGGTTGAATTAATGCGTAAATCCATTTTAGTCGCTTGAAATTGCCCCTAGCCCTACCGAGCGGTGCGCCGTATAAAAGGTGCTCAAAACCACGCTCAGCCGCTGTGGGACGCGCGTCGGTATACTCTAGAGCTATTCCAACCACTTGCCCCTCGGGGTCATTTCAGTGCGCGAGTCACTGCCAGCAAATCTGGCGACCGCGCACCGCAATGACGACGCTGTGGGGTGAGCATCGCGACCCGCTGGTTAAATTCAGCGCCAGCGACACGCATTGCACAGGGTTTCAGCACATGATCAAAGCGTTATTTCAGCGCGTTCTCACCCGAAAATCAGGCGTTCGCCGTGAAGCCTCCGGCGCCAAGCTCGGCATCCGTCCCGAACACATGAGCCGAAACGCGGTGCATGTGTGTGAGCGGTTGCAACACGCGGGGTTCGAGGCCTACATCGTGGGCGGTGCAGTACGCGACGCACTGCTTGGCGTGGCGCCAAAAGACTTTGACGTTGCCACCAACGCGAGCCCCGAAGACGTAAAACACGAATTTCGCCGCGCCTTCATTATTGGCCGACGCTTTCGCCTGGTGCATGTGATGTTTGGCGACGAGACCATCGAGGTGTCTACCTTCCGCAGTAACACCGTGAAGGCGGTCGAAGGCACCAAGGGCGGCGGCGAGGTTCAGTCTGACCACACCGGGCGCATCACGTCTGACAACGTTTACGGGACGCAGGCCGAGGATGCCGCGAGGCGTGATTTCACCATCAACGCCCTGTATTACGATCCAACGCACGACATCGTCGTCGATTATCTAGACGGCTTGAAGGACATCGAAAAGCGCACGCTGCGGGTGATCGGCAAAGCCGAAACGCGCTACCGTGAAGATCCCGTACGTATGCTGCGCGCGATTCGCCTCGCGGTAAAGCTCAATTGCTCCATCGCGCCCACCACGGCCAAACCCATTCAGGAACACGCTGCGCTCATCAAAAACGTGCCACCGGCCCGTTTGTTTGACGAAGTGCAGAAACTGCTGCTTTCCGGGCACGCCAACGCCACACTCGCCGCACTACGCAAGCATGGCTTGGCGGAAGGCTTGCTGCCGCTGCTCGACCTGATTTATCAACAGCCAGGCGGCCAAAAATTCATCGAATTAGCGCTCGACAACACTGATCGGCGGGTTCGCGAAAACAAACCGGTTTCGCCCGCATTTTTGTTCGCCAGCCTGTTGTGGCATGAAGTGGTGAAACGCTGGGGCGAGATTGAAGCCGCTGGCGAAAATCGCATTCCGGCGCTGATGCGTGCGATGGAAGAAGTGATCGACGGACAACGCGAAACCATCACCCTACCGCAGCGCTTTGCCGGTATCACCCGTGAAATCTGGATGATGCAGCCGCGCTTCGAACAGCGCACCAGCAAGGCCGCGCTGCGCGTGGTTGAGCAGACACGTTTTCGTGCCGCGTATGACTTCCTGCTGCTGCGCGCAGCAGCCGGTGAAATCGATCAGGAACTGGCCGACTGGTGGACCAACTTTATCGAGTCTGACCCAGAAATTCGCCAGGAATTGATCAATCAACGGCAACGCGCGTCAGCGCGCCACGCAGGCGTCGGTGGCGCTGGCGCGGGCGGAGAGCCAGGCGGACGTCGACGTCGGTCGCGTGGCGGCCGTGGACGCGGTCAGGGCGATGGCGATAGCAGCGGTGAAAGCAGCAGCGAGCGCGGCGAACGCCAAGAACGCCCAGCGAGCGACGGTCCCTCCGGCGGTTAGACGCAATGGCGTTCCCCGCTGCAGTGCGGCCAGCGCTCGCCTATTTAGCGCTAGGTAGTAATCTTGGCGACCGAGTCGATTATTTGGTCAAGGCGCGCGACGCAATTGGTTTGCTTCCCGGTTGCGCGGTTCTACATTGTTCTTCGCTTTTTGAGACGGCGGCTTGGGGCAGCGCGATGCCACAGCCTGACTATCTCAATGCGGTGATCGCGGTTGAAACCACGCTGACGCCGCCGCAGCTTTTGCAGAGTACTTTGCAAATCGAGCAGGCACAAGGCCGGATGCGCAACGTCGAGAAAAACGCAGCACGCACGGTAGATATCGACCTACTGCTCTATGACGAAATCATCATGAATACATGCGATTTGGTGTTGCCGCATCCGCGCATGCATCTGCGCAAATTTGTATTGCAACCGCTGCTTGAGATCGCGCCAAATATCGTCATCCCTGAGCGCGGCGAGGCCAGGCAATATTTAACGCACATCGCCGACGCCGATGCGCGCAAGCTGAGCCACAATTCAGCATGGAGCTGAACGGTCTTCGCTATATCGTTGTTGACGGGCCGATTGGAGCAGGCAAAACTAGCCTCGCTCGAAAGCTGGCCTCCAAGCTCGGCTCAGAGTTGCTGCTTGAGGCGCCTGCAGCTAACCCTTTTCTGGAGCGTTTTTACGCTGATCCGGCGCGATATGCGCTCGCAACGCAGCTCAATTTTTTGTTTCAGCGCGCCGATCAAGTCAAACACGCCGCTCAACTGACTCTTTTTTCACGCGGTTTGGTATCCGATTTTCTACTCGAAAAAGACCCGTTGTTTGCTGCACTGAATCTGAGCGACGACGAGTTAGGTCTGTATCGAAAGATCTACGGATTTTTGCAACCGCAATCCCCTCGCCCCGATTTGGTGATCGCACTGCAAGCCTCAGTCGATACGCTGATGGATCGTGTGCATCGGCGCGGCATCCGTTACGAGCAACGCATTGCTCCCGATTATCTGGCGCGCCTGTCTGACGCGTACGCTCATTTTTTTGGTGGCTATACAGCCGCGCCAATATTGTTTGTTAACACCGACGCGCTGAACTTCATCGACGAGCCGACCCATGTAGATTTGCTCTTGCAACGCATCAGTCAAATGAACGGCGCTCGCGAGTTTTTTACCGCGCCGTAGGCCTGCGATTTCGACGAGACGCTCACCAGTGACGGCAACAACACGTGCGATATCGGTCGTGAGGCACTAACGGCGCCACCAGACGTTGCAGCCAACATCGCCAATGGGGAATCGCGCGTTGCCAACGGCAATGATGGGCCGCCACTAGAGAGCCGGACTCTGAGGAGATCAGGCCGCACAAATAGGCCGCGCTAGCGGCGTTGTCTAACAGGCCGCTGATCGATGAGGTCTAAGCAAATTCAAACTGTAACTAGCGGGTCTGCAGCGCGGCTTCGGCGCGGAACGCGCTAGCTATTGCAACACTTCGCACAACGGTCGGCGTACCGACAAACCCCCTGTTTGCGGAGTGATGACAAATTCGCAGGCGTCATAGCCTTGCGACTTGATCCGACCAATCACCTCGGCCAAGGCAACCGGCGACAATCGATGTTCACGAGCGAGAACCCAACCAAATCGTCGTGACGGATGCCCCACCACCGCCCATTGATAATCCGGATCGAGTGCGATGACCCAGTAGCCGCCGGATACCCAAAAACGATATTCGCCAAACAACTCAACGAACGTCACTTCAAGCTTTCCTGGAACGTCAGGATCGAGCCGACGCGCACGGCCTTCGACCAGCTCACGGCCGCCATCGCTGCGGGTGCAGGTGTTTTGCACTCGGATAAGCGAAGGCTCTGCCAGACTGTAAATTGCTCTAGTGTCGCGCACGCATTTGCGCTGAAAAAACTGCGGGATAGCAGCTATTTCGGTCCATGTGCCCAAGTATTGATCGATATCTAGTTTTTCGACAGGCTTGACGTCGGCCAAGGTCGTCAGCGAGAACGCACCGGCAACAACGAAGGTAAGCATCTTGCCGCACAAAGGCTTAAACGCCATTCATTGCCTTTAGATAGTTCACGAAACAGACCCGCAAGCGAATTAAATCGTCGCACGAGCACATTGTCGAACAACATTACGTTGACCGCAAATGTGCTTGTGCAAATCAGCCATCCCTGTACGCCTTAGTCCAGTTTCATCAAAAACGGTATTTCCACCTCGTACTTTTCACCCTCCGCCTTGGTCTTACAAGATGGATCGGTGAGCGCCGCAGCGAAAGTGCGCTGCACCGCGTTGCGCAAGCTACCAGGCGTCACCGAGCCGGCGCGCACGTTACTGATGCTGCCGTCGGCGTTGATGGTGGCGAGGATCGTGCCTTCTACCCGGTCCACGCCCGCTTTGTTCATGTCGCGCGCAGGAGGTGCGTCAGGACGGCACGTTTGCGGCAACGAGCCGATGCCGATTCGCGTAATCGCCGGCTTAGGCGGCGGTGCCGGCGGGGGCACCGGCGCGGGGGGCGCAGGGGGTGCTGGCGGTACGGGAGGCGCGATCTTGTACTCGGCCTTAGGCGGCTCTGACGTGGTGGTGATAGCCGGTGCGGGCGGAGCGGCCACCACGACTTCGACCGGCGGCACGTACGGTGGCGGCGGTGCAGCAGGCGGCGGCGGCGGCAGGTTCGGCGTCTTTGGCGGTGGTGGCGGTGGCGGCGGAGGTGGCGGCGGTGGAGGCAGTTTGATCTCCTCCACAATCTTTGCCTCTATCGGCTTTTTAATAACTTCGTACACTTTTTTGCCGAGGCCAGTGACCAGCGCGTAGACAATTAAAGCGTGCAGCGCAAGTACGGCGGCAATCGCCACCGTTCGCTTGCTGGATTGCTTGGGTTGGTAGGTATAGTCCATTTAGGGTGCAGGCAACAGGTTATGCGTCGCCGAGCGGTGACCCGCTAAACGCATGTGCTGTGTACCGCCTCATAAAAATTGTTCGTGGCCGAGGATGCCCATCTTGACCAAACCTGCGCGTTGCGAGGCGGCCATGACATAGGCGACGACTTCATACTTGGCGAGTTTGTTAGGTCGCAGATGAATTTCCGGCTGCACTGTTAGTGCGGCGGATGCAGCCATTTTTGCTTGCAACTCATTACGGTCGATGACCGGCACAGCATTCCAAAAAATGCGTCCTGTTTCGTCAATGTCGATCTTGACAATTTCAGGCTCCACCAACGGCTTGACGTTGCTCGCAGGCGGCATGTTCATGTTGACCGAGTGCAACTGAATCGGAATGGTGATGATCAGCATGATCAGCAGCACCAGCATCACGTCAATTAATGGCGTGGTGTTCATGTCGACCATGACTTCGGGATCCGCGTTGCCACGGCTGGCTTTGCCGAGGTTCATTCCCATGACGGCGTCCTTTGAGCTTGGATTTTCACGTTGCGTCCCATCACTCGCGCGCGGCGGGTTCGGTCAAGAACGCGATCTTCGAAATACCTGCCGAACGGCAGGCGAAGATCACACGTCCGACGCCATCATAGGGCGCAGTCAAATCACCGCGAATGTGCACTTCGGGTTGCGGGTCCTGTTTTGAGACCCGCTTAAGGCGATCTGTTAGATCACGAATATCTCGAATCGGCGTGTCATACATAAACATCTTGCCCTCGGCGTTTACCGAAATCACGATGTTCTCTGGCTTCGATTCGCGTACCTGTATTTCTTCCTTCGGCAGCGCTACTTTGATCGACGTCGTGACCACCGGAATAGTAATCAGGAAAATGATCAGCAACACCAACATCACGTCGACCAGCGGCGTGGTGTTAATGCTGGAATTGATCTCGTCTTCTTCGCCGCTGCCGCTACCTACATTCATGCCCATGATTCAGGCTCTCTAATGCTGTTGAAGTAGGACTTAGATCTTGGCACTGGAGGCTGCGGCGCTTGAGCCGATCAGCACTGAATGCAAATCCGAGCCAAAGCCGCGGATTTTGTCCATCGTCGTTTTGTTACGACGAACGATAAAGTTGTAGGCAAGCACCGCTGGCACAGCAACAGCCAAACCGATGGCCGTCATGATGAGCGATTCGCCCACCGGGCCTGCCACTTTGTCGATGGAGGCTTGGCCGGACACGCCGATTTTGACCAGTGCGTTGTAGATACCCCAAACGGTACCAAACAGACCCACAAACGGCGCGGTGGAACCCACGGTGGCTAGCAGTGCTAGGCCGTTTTGCATGTTGCCCTGCACGCTGTCAGTGGCGCGCTGGATCGATTGCGCTGTCCAGTCAGCAAAGCTGATGTGGGCCAGAAGCCCCTCATGCTTTTTAGTTGATTCCAACCCAGCCTGCGCGATAAAGCGGAACGGGCTTTGCTCCTTCAAAGTGGCAACACCTTGCGCGACAGTCGGAGCCGACCAAAAGGTCTTTTCAGCCGCTTTCGCTTGGCGGCCAATTTTGCTGAGCTCGAAAAATTTCGAAATCATGATGTACCAAGTGCTTATCGACATCACCACCAAAATGACCAACGTGGTCTTGGCGATAAGGTCACCTTCAGCCCAAAGGGCTTTCAGGCCGTACGGGTTATCAGCTTTCTCGGCAGCTGGTTTCTCGGCTTTGAACGGAGCGGCTGTGGGCGCGGTCGTATCCGGGGGCGCGGTAGTTGCCGAAGGAGCGGTCACCGTGGTGGGTGTCGGACTAGCTGTAGGGGCCTGAGCAAAAGATACGCTCAGCGGCGCGCCTGCTAAAGAAACAACCGCCACGACCGTGGCCAGACTCGCATTTAATGCGCGGGAAATGCGTTTGCCAAAAATATGTACCACGAACAAAGCTCCTTGAGTCAAGTAGGGCGCGCTGGACAGCTTGTGGCTCCTGGCGCGCGCGAAAAATATCTTTAAGCGACTAAATGTAATGCATACAGTCGGATTAGTCCGTAGGACTGCGGCCTGATAACGAAGGCTCGAAGCACCAGCGCAAAAGTCCGCTGAGGGATCGGTAATGATCGACGCAATAAAAAGCCCGACGATCACGAATGACGGTCGGGCTTTTGGGCGTAAGCCCAGTGCGTTGCCCCCTCACCCCCCCTCAAAAAAAGGTGTTGGTCGAGAAGGGCGTTAAAGCACGCGAGTGCTTGCTGCTACCTGAAGTTGTAAGCGGCGCGCACCATGTAGGCACGGCCCACAGCATCGGCATAACGTGGGTCATAACCCTTTTGGAATACCGTGCCTTGGTTGCTGAACGGTGGCTTGGTGTCGAACAGATTCTTCACACCCAAGGTCACCGCCAAGTTTTTCATGCCTGACCAAGTGCCGGAAATGTCGACCAAGGTGTAGGCCTTGACTTGATTTTCAAAGCCAGGATCAACCTGATTTTGATCGGTGTAACCCGTTTTGTGACGGATATTGAGCTGTGCGGCCAACGCGCCGCGATTCCAACCCAAACCTAGCACATGCTGCCAACGGAACACCGGGCTTGAGTCTACATAACGGCCAACGTTTGGCACAAATGCATCAGTGGTGGTGCGCTGATACTCGTAGTTGTGAACCCACGTGCTGTTTAACGACACGTTGAAATTGCCGGTCGTGCCCATCGGGAACGCGTATGCCGCTGAAATATCAACGCCGTCGGTTTTTACGCCGCCGAGGTTGTCAAGCAGCGCGAGTACGTAGCCAATTGCATTGCTGTTGGCAAATTCATTCTGGCAACGGTCAAGCGTGGCCTGAACGGCCGCGGTCAATTGGTTGCAACGGAAGTAACGGGACGCGTATCGCGCAGGGTCAGAAAAAATCGCTTGCTCAGGGAAACCAGAAATCTGATTTTTTAGCGTGATGTTCCAGTAGTCAGCCGTCAGCACAACGCCCTTGGCTGGCTCAAAGCCAACACCCAACGTAAAGGTTGTTGATTTTTCAGGCTTCAGAGCGCGGTTACCACCGCTCTTGAGCTGCGCCTGCTGGCCGCAGTCGCGGGTTTCAACTCCCCCCGCGGCAACCTTGCCGTTTGGACAAAGCAATGGATCGTTGTAAGCATCGGCCGTGAATGAGACCGATTGCGGCCCGTAGATTTCGTCAAGCGCAGGTGCGCGGAATCCAGTGTTGTAGGAACCGCGGGCAAAGACGTTCGCGACGGGCTTGAATAGGAAGCCAATCTTCGGGTTAAAGGTGCTGCCAAAATCGCTGTAACGATCGTAGCGTGCGGCAAGCTGCACTTCAAGCGCCTTGGACAACGGCAGGATCATTTCCGCGGAAAGCGCTGCAACATTTCGGTCACCCGAAACGTGATAAGCGTCGCGCCCGAGGGAGGGCACATTCAACACGATCGCATCAACTGTGTCGTTGCGATACGTTTCTTTCCGGAATTCGCCACCGAATGAAACTGCAGCCGCGCCACCCGCTAGAGCGAATAACTCGCGTGATGCACGAAGATCCACGCCTTTGGTATTGCCCTTGGCAGCTTGCGAAATGCCTTTTGCCTTGGCGGCCTCAATCAAATCAATGCCCGCCTGAGTTGGGGCACCAAACGGATTCAGTACACCGCTGGTGATGCCGGCCTGAATGCGCGATTTGTTCACGTATCCGTTGGTGACCGCATCATCGCCGCTGCTCTCGCTCCAGAACAAGCCACCGCGATAATCCCAACCCGCAACTACGCCGGAAAGATCCGCCACAGCGCGCTGACCCAACGTGTTGGACGTGCTTTCGCGCTGTCCGGCAGGAACCATACGCCAGCTCACGGTGATGTTCCGCGTTGGGTCGATACCGGCATACGTTCTTGGGAAGAACGGGCTAGACGGCGTCATTACCAGGCCAGTAACCGGGTCCGGTGCGACGCGAGAAATAGTCTCTGTTTCAGCGCGGTAGTATTCAAGCGACGCTTTGTGCCCAGCGCCGAGATTGATTGACCCGCGGGTCATGAATGTCTTCTGTTCGACATCAGGCTGCAAATCGATGGCAGACGTGTAGTCGTAGCGACAGGTCGTGCTCCTTAAAGGCAATGATGCCGGTAGGGCGCAGCCGGCCGCTCTTGATGGATTGCCAGCGAGGCTACCCTGCGTGAAGTTGGCCGGGAAGCTGGTGCCCGACGTCAAGAACACACCTTTTTCGGGAATCACGCCAGTCGCAGCGAAGGCGCGGTCAATCGCGCTGATCTTACCGGCTTGACGCCAGTCAAGTACCGCGAACAGGTTGTAGTTGTCTTTGTTCAGATCACCGAAGCCACCCGAGATGGTCGCGCGCTTGTCGACGCCGCCCTTGTGCTGCGGGGAGGTGTACTCACCAGAGACTGCGCCGCCTTGATAGTCGCTACGGGTGATGAAGTTAATCACACCGCCGATGGCGTCGGTTCCGTAAATCGCGGAGGCACCATCGCGCAGCACTTCAATGCGCTCAATGGCGGCGAACGGGATGGCGTTCAAGTCGATCGTGGACGAGTCAAACGCGAACGCCGCGATGCGGCGACCATTCAACAATACCAGCGTTTTGTTCGCGCCCAAGCCGCGAAGGTTGGCGTTGGATCGGCCCTGCGTGCCGCTGCCGATGACTTGGCTTGAGCCCGTTGATGATTGGCTCGACGCGATGCGTTGAATGACACCTTCGGCGCTAGTAACGCCCGCTTCGCGAAGCTCTTTGGCATTCAGGATCGTGATCGGCAGCGCTGACTCGTCAGAGATGGATCGTTTGATGTTTGAACCCGTTATCTCAACGCGTTCAACTTTTTGTGGTTCACCCGACTGCGCATAAGCAGCACCCGACACCGCCATTACGGTTATGGCGTTAATCACCGCAACCGCAATGTGCTTCCGTTTAATTTCCATAAAGTTCCCCGAAAGATGACAAAACTATGACCAGACTATTCTGCATTAGCAAATGACCGCTGTCAGCTAGACGTCATCGGTGAGCAGACTGGTGTTTGCTGCGCGGAAACCCGTCACCACGACACGCCGACCCGCCAAGTTATTGATTTGTCTAAGTTTTTTCTTTTCTTTCCACGAAAAACCTGAAGGTTACGTTTTGAGATGGCACGCATTGCCGATTTTTTAAGTTAACAGCTTTGTTTCTATTCCGTTGTTAAATATGCGATACGTGTCATTTTTGTCGTAAGTCGACTTTTTGCAAAATAGCGATCTAGCCCATTTAATACATTGCTTTCATCATTAAGCTGATCGCGATTCGTTGCGTTCGTACAACAGCGTTTTTACTAAGGTCATGTTGACGCTTACCCCGGCACACCTCCAATTCCCGCGTCGCCGCTATGGGACAAATGACGAGTGTTTGCGACCGATGACGTTTCTAAAACGTGCGCTATCGCCTATTCTTGACGCTCTCATATCGTTATATCTTTCGGAGACCACATGCTCAAATTTGTGCTGGCCTGCGTGCTGGCTTTAAACGTAGCGGCCGGTGCGGGCGGCGCCTTTGCCGCCGAACCCGTGTCGCTTGAAGAGTTTTTCAAAAACCCGTCGCTCGCCGGTCCGATCTTGTCGCGCTCGGGGAAGTATCTTGCTGCAACCGCGCCGCTTAAAGGGCGCATGAACCTGATGGTGCTCGACCTCGACACGCGCAAAGGCACCCTGCTCACCTCGTTTGAAGATTTCGATGTGGTCAGCGTTCGGTGGGTGGGTGATGAGCGTTTGGTGTTCTCGCTCGGACAAGCCAATTCGCCCACGGGCCCCGGTCAGTTTGACGGCGGTGGTTTGTTCGTAGTCGGCCGCGATGGCTCGGGCTCGCGTCGGCTAGCATCCACCGTCCGCGAGACCCGTGCGTCGGGCAGCCAAATCTACCGTAGTTTGGCTATGGAAAGCACCATCCCGGGCAACACCGACGAGATCATCGCATCGGGCAATTTGACCAGCGCCGACTCGGTTGATTTGTACCGCGTTAATCTGAATACGGGTCGTACCCGACTGATGACATCGGGTCGTCCGACTGACCGCACAGAGGATTGGATTCTGGACAGCAAACAGGTGCCGCGCGTCGTGGTGGCATCGGTCAAAAACGAGTTGACGCGCGTGGTGTATTACCGCAAGAGCGAGGACGCACCGTGGCAAGAAATCGCACGCTATTCGCGCGACAAAGGGTCGGTCATCGTGCCGCTCGCGTTTGAGTCCGATGACCAGATGATGCAGGTGGCGACCAACAAAGACCGCGACACCATGGCGGTCTATCGCTATGACCCGAACACCAAGAAACTAGGCGACTTGGTGGCCAGTCATCCGCGCTACGACATGGGCGCGAACTCAGAAGGACAAACGGTTCCCGGCGCGGTCATTCATCCAGAAACGAATCAAATTCTCGGCTATCGCGTTGAGGCAGATAAACCAGAAGTCACCTGGATTGACGAAGGTCGGGCCAAAACCCAAAAATTGATTGACGTCTCGCTACCGGGCACCATCAATTCGTTTGCTCGCGTCGGAGAAGGCAAGCGGTTGTTGGTCACCGCGTTTTCAGACTTGAAACCGACGCGCTGGTATTTGCTTGAAGAAGAAAAACGCACCCTCGAGGAGATCGGCGCATCGCGTCCGTGGCTTGATGGCAAGCTGGTCGAACAACGGCCGTTTACCTACAAAACACGCGATGGTCTTGAAATTCCAGGCTACCTGTTTCTACCGAAAGATCACAAGCCTGGCACCAAACTGCCGACGATTCTGCACATTCACGGTGGCCCGTTTGCTCGAGCGGACACGTTCCGTGGCGGATTTGGCACCCGCGAGGGGCAACTTTTTGCATCACGTGGGTACGCCGTCGTGGTACCTAATTTCCGCATCACACCCGGCATGGGCAACAAAATCTATTCAGCAGGATTTGGCGCCGTCGGTGGCAAGATGTCAGAGGATCATGAAGACGCGCTGCAATGGGCCGTTGAGCAGGGCTACACCGATCCAAAGCGAGCCTGTATCTCGGGCGCGAGCTATGGCGGTTATGCCGCACTGCAAGCCATGGTTAAAACGCCGGACATGTTCAAGTGCGCGATCGCCGGACTAGCTGTGACGGATTACAAATATCAGCTCACCACCCCCGACGGCGACACGTATAGCAACGACCCCGGCGTTGAGTTTTGGAAAGCGGTGCTAGGCACTAAAGACTTGGACTCGCAGTTCATCCGCGACATTTCGCCGGTCAACAACGCCAGCAAAATTAAAGGTGCGGTATTTCTGTATGCCGGAGAAAACGACATTCGTGTGCCGATTGATCAAATCTATCGCATGGATAAAGCGCTGAAAGCGGCAGGCAATCCGGCAAAAGCGTTCGTCATCAAAGCCAAAGAAGGCCACGGTTACGGCAAGTTGGAAAACAACGTCGACTTGTACTCGCAAATGCTCAAGTTTCTGGACGAACAGATCGGCAAATAGTTGCTGCGACACCTGCAACACAGCAAACATCAACGGCCCTTCGGGGCCGTTTTTTTTCGACGTTTCTGGAATGCTTCTCGGAACCATGGGATCAGCTTGCCAAGCGAAGCGCACCCTTGGGACGCACGGGTTTGTTCACTATTTCGGTCATTCCGCCCAGGTTTCAATCTCAGTAGGGTAGGCACCCCATGCCTACTAGGCGGTGACGTAGCGTCCACTTTTGCTGTCGACGGTCTGGTGGGCACCGAGCGCCCAGCTTCTTTCGATCAACCTGCGTCTACATAGGCGCGTGGGCGCTCAAAGCGCTAGCGAAACACGGATTTATTTGCTTGTTTGGTCTTTCCGGCGCAGGCCGGAACCCACGCTCCACTAAAAATTTTTCCGTCGTTGCGACCCGGCCTTGCGTCACCCCGATGCAGATCGGCGTGGCGTGACGAAAAAATCTGCGCTTGCCTTGCTGCGGCGACGCGCGGTCCGCGACAGCAGCTCAAGTTCCGCACACAAAAAAAGAGGGCCGAAGCCC
>JACMNN010000211.1 GCA_014378555.1 Burkholderiales bacterium
ATGAACGAATTCTGGATCGACCCGACATGCGAGTATCACAAGCCGGTTTATGCCAGCAGAAAGCGCTTCGTGGTGTATTGCGCCGGAGCATGGCGCTCGGCGCTCGAGGCGAAAATGTTTCAGGACATGGGGCTCACCAATGTGGCGCATATGGCCGGTGGCTTCACGGAATGGAAAGCTGCCGGCATGCCGATTGAAATTGTGGAGCGCAAATAAGTGCTGTTAACCGAAGACCAGCGCATGGTGCGCGACAGCGTGCGTGCCTACGTGCAGGACCACATCGCGCCGAAGGCCGCGGCGTGGGACAAATCGCATGCGTTTCCTGCGGCTGAATTAAAGGGCTTGGCTGAGCTGGGTTGTTATGGCATCGCGGTGCCCGAACAGTACGGCGGCGCTGGGCTGGATTACACCTCGCTCGCGATTATTCTTGAAGAAATTGCAGCGGGTGACGGCGGCGTGAGTACCGTGATCTCGGTTAACAATTGCCCGGTGTGTTCGATCCTGATGAGCTTCGCCAACGAGCAGCAAAAGCGTGACTTCTTGGTGCCGCTGGCGCGCGGTGCAATGCTCGGCGCGTTCTGTTTAACTGAGGCACATGCGGGCTCGGACGCGTCCAGCCTGCGCACCACGGCCACGCTCGACGGCGATCATTACCTGCTCAACGGCGCCAAACAATTCATCACCTCGGGCAAGAATGCCGACGTTGCCATTGTGATGGCCGTCACCGACAAAACGGCCGGCAAGCGTGGCATCAGCGCGTTCTTGGTGCCCACCAAAACGCCCGGCTACAAGGTGGCGCGTATTGAGGACAAACTCGGCCAACATTCGAGCGACACCGCAGCACTGCTATTTGAAAATTGCCGCATCCCGGCGTCGTTGCGGATAGGTGAGGAAGGCGCGGGCTACAAGATCGCATTGGCAGGGCTGGAGGGCGGGCGCATTGGCATTGCCGCGCAAAGCGTGGGCATGGCGCGCGCCGCGTTCGCCGCAGCACTTGCCTACGCCAAGCAACGCGAGAGCTTCGGCAAGCCCATCTTTGAGCATCAAGCGGTGCAGTTCAAGCTGGCCGACATGGCCACCCAAATCGAGGCGGCGCGGCAACTCATTCATCATGCCGCAAGCCTGAAAGACGCGGGACAGCCGTGCTTGACGCAAGCCGCGATGGCGAAGCTTTTCGCCAGCGAAATGGCAGAGCGAATTTGCTCTGACGCGATCCAGATTCACGGCGGCTACGGCTACGTATCGGATTTTCCGGTGGAGCGCATTTACCGCGATGTTCGGGTGTGCCAGATTTACGAAGGCACCAGCGACATCCAGAAAATTTTGATCGGACGCGGGTTGGCGTCTGGCGCTTACGACGCGTAAACATTTAGACGAGGTAACAGACATGGCTGGCGCAATTGATTTCTACTTTGACTTTTCATCGCCGTACGGCTATCTCGCGGCAGAGATGATTGAAGACCTGGGCCAGCGTTGTGGCCGTGCCGTGAACTGGCATCCGATGTTGCTTGGCGTGGTGTTCAAGTCAACCGGCGGGCAACCCCTGACGATGGCACCGATGAAGGGGCCATATTCAGTGTTGGATATGCGGCGCAGCGCAGCGTTTTATGGCATACCCTTCAATATGCCCAGCGTGTTCCCCATCGCCACCCAGAACCCGGCGCGAGCGGTGCTTTGGATGCAGCAGAATCATCCAGCGCATGCGAAGCAGTTTACGCTGGAATTATTTCGAGTATTTTTTCGTAGCAATCGCGACATTAGCAAGCTCGACGTGGTGGGCGACGTGGCGGCGGGCCTGGGATACAACGCGACGGACGTCATTGCTGCGGCGCAAAGCGAAGACATCAAGAATCAGTTGAAAGCAAACGTCGAAACCGCCATCACGAGGGGCGTTTTCGGTTCACCTTTTTTCATCGTTGACAACGAGCAATTCTGGGGCGCAGATCGCCTGCCGATGCTGGAGCGTTGGCTCACCCAAGGCGCGTGGAAGTACTAATGGGCACCTCTGAAAATTCATTTGTGGGGCGCATCGTGTCGTTACGGGGTGCTCGCAATCCTCACGTACCAGGCCGTACGCTCCGGTTGCTGCGCGCCCCGCGCC
>JACMNN010000212.1 GCA_014378555.1 Burkholderiales bacterium
CACCTGTCAAGGGATGGGTGAAAGCGTCAAGGGCTACCAGCGCGATGACCGCGTGAGCGAAGAATTTGCTGACCGCGAGCTTGATGCTTTTCTCGACGCAAAAGAAGCGTTCGAAGTGTGCATCGCCTGCGACGGCGCGCGACTGAATCCGATCGCTCGGAACGTGCGCTTTCGCGACGAAGGCATTCACCAATTAGTAAAGCATTCGGTGATCGACGTTGAGCGTTTTATGACCGAGCTCAAGCTTGGCGCGCGCGAAGAAGAAATCGCACGCGACATCGTCTCAGAGGTGAAATCGCGCTTGCAATTTTTGCAGGAAGTGGGCCTCGGATATCTCACGCTTGACCGCTCAGCACCCACGCTGTCGGGGGGCGAGGCGCAGCGAATTCGCCTTGCAGCCCAGCTGGGTTCCAACTTGCAAGGTGTCGCCTACATCCTTGATGAACCGACCATTGGCCTGCATGCGCGCGATAACCGGGTGCTGCTTGATGTGCTCGAAAAGTTGCAGGCGAAGGGCAACACCTTGATCGTGGTTGAGCATGATGAAGACACCATCAAGCGGGCTCACCACATCATCGACTTTGGTCCGGGCGCCGGTGTGCGCGGCGGCGAGATTGTGGCTGAAGGCACCTTCGAGGAAATCAAAGCCAACCCGGCGTCGATCACCGGCCGCTTTCTGAAAAATCCGCTCAAACATCCGTTGCACCAGCGAACCCCGGTGACTAAAACTGATGCGTTTGTCGAGGTTAAGGGGGCGACGCTCAACAACCTGCGCAATGTCAGCGCGAAGCTGCCGTTGTCGCGTCTGTCGGTGATTACTGGCGTTTCTGGCTCGGGCAAATCGACCCTCGCCCGCGAGGTGATGTACGGCAATCTGGAAGCGCTGGTGAGTGCGCGCAACAATCGCAAAAAAGCACCTGCGCTGCATGGCTGCGTGTCGCTCGAAGGCTGGGAGGACGTTGACCGCGTGCTCGAAGTAGACCAGACGCCGGTGGGCAAAACACCGCGCTCGTGTGCCGCCACCTACATCGGTTTTTGGGACAACATCCGGAAGCTATTTGCTGAAACGACTGAAGCAAAAATGCGCGGTTATGGACCCGGCCGCTTTTCCTTCAACACCGCAGGCGGACGCTGTGATGCCTGCTCTGGCGCGGGCGTGATCACCATCGAGATGAACTTTTTGCCGGACGTTAAATTGCCGTGCGACGTTTGCAATGGCGCGCGCTTTAACAGCGAAACGCTGGCGGTGCTGTGGCGCGGAAAATCTATCGGCAATGTGCTGGCAATGGACGTCGACGACGCTGTTGATTTTTTCGCCACTATGCCGTCGATCCATCATCCACTCAAGCTCATGCAGGACGTCGGGCTCGGCTACCTGACACTGGGCCAACCTAGCCCGACACTTTCCGGCGGCGAGGCGCAACGCATCAAGCTAGTGACCGAACTGTCCAAAGTTAAAGCGCCAATGGTGCTGACCGAAAGCACCAACCCTGCGGATGCACCGAAGCTATCCAAAGCGGCACAAAAACTTGCTAAACAGAAAACGCCAACGGTGGTTGTAAAAGCAAAGGCGCACGGACGTCGCGCGCTGAATCCGCACACGTTGTACGTGCTCGACGAGCCCACCGTAGGGCTGCACATGGCCGATGTCGAAAAGCTCATTCACGTGCTGCATCGCTTGGTCGAAGCGGGCAACACGGTGATCCTCATCGAACACAATCTCGACCTTATTGCCGAGGCCGATTGGATCATCGACATGGGACCAGAGGGCGGAACGGGCGGTGGCAATGTGGTTATCGCCGGAGATGTATCGACGTTGCTGAAAGCCCGAGCGAAATCGCATACCGGGGCGGTGCTGGCGCAACTTTTGTGTCCCGCTTAACTCGGACTTAATCCTGCAAAGGGCCCACTCGTAATAATCTTAGGCGTATAAGAATATTCTGATACATAATCTTGTGCAGGGAGTGCCGTCATTTTGGGCGGCACGAATGTACAAGGCTTTTTGTGCCATTCAAACTGTTCACACCTACGTGCCGTCGACGCACATTTCTGTTGTCAGCGACGGTCGGCCTTGCGGCCCTCCACGCGTTTCCGGTTGCCGCGACGCCAGACATCGAGGCCATTGTGCCGACGGGCACCTCGTCCGAGCGGTGTGACGTTCACAAGGACTGGACGCTCAATTACATCGCGAATGTTCTCTATCTGGACGTGGTAGCGCTCGCTCGCGTGAAGCTGGTGCGCGGGCTGTCGAACTTTGACATCTGCACCATGCCTGAGTCGCGCCTGCAGCGCGCTGTTGCCAAAGCAGCGGAACCCAAGCCAGACCATCCGGGGGAAGCTGCGAGTTTTCGCGAGCGTCAGCGTTGGGGCGGTGATGGCAAGGTTGACCCCATGGGCCTCAGCAAAGCGATTGCAGCGCGCGAAGCAATGATGGCGACTCATTCGAGCGCGTCGCAAGACACCTCGAAAGCATTGGTTGCGGCACAAGATGCAGGTGTCAATTCTGCGGCATGGACATCCATTGGTCCCGGAAATATTGGCGGCAGAATTCGCACCTTGGCAACGGTGCCCGGGAGCCCGCTGACGCTATTTGCGGGTTCGGTGGGCGGCGGCATCTGGAAGACCACCGATGGCGGGGCCTCATGGAACCCCGTGACCAGTTTTGGCGCAACGCTGAGCGTGTCGTCCATCGTGATCAATCCGCTCGACAGCAGCGTTATGTATGCCGCAACCGGCGAAGGTTTCTATAACAGCGACGGCATCCGTGGAGCCGGGATCTACAAAACCGTCAACGGCGGTTCGTCCTGGTTTCAACTGACCGCCGCATCGCCGTCGGCAAGTACGGACTGGTATTACGTCAATCGCTTGACCATTCATCCGACCAATCCGCTCATATTGCTGGCGGCGACCCATGCCGGTATTCACCGCACTAGCAATGGCGGTACCAGTTGGATTAAGGTGTCCTCGGTGCGGGTGCTCGACGTCAAGTTTGATCCATCGGATCCAACCCGGGCGGTAGCGGGTCGGAGCGACGGAAACATTGAGCGAAGCACTGACACCGGCGCAACCTTTTCCACTATGCTGGTGCCGGCGACCGCAACCGATCCGGCCAGTCTTGCCTGGGGCCGTGTCGAGATCGCATGGGCGCGATCCACCGGTCGTCTCTACGCTAGCGTGCACACCAAGGGCACTAATACCCAGGACGGCCGCATCTATAGTTCCGCCGACGCTGGCGCCACCTGGACCGCTCGCGGAACGCCGTTCCATCTAGCCGGCCAAGGTTGGTACGCCAACGCCATCTGGGTCGACCCGAGCAACGAAAATTTGCTGCTCATTGGCGGGCTGGACAACCATCGCAGCAGCGACGGCGGCCTGACCTTTTCCAAAGTGAGCATGTGGTACTGCGCGCCGCTACACGCACATGCCGACAATCACGCGATCGTTGCAGCGAGCGACTTCAACAATTCAACGGCGCGCACCGTGTATTGGGGCAACGACGGAGGCGTTTATAAAGCCGCAAGCGTTGATTTCCTTCAAAGCCAGACCGATGCCAACACCTGCAATGCTGCCGGATGGACCACCCTTAACAACGGCCTCTCCGTCACCCAGTTTTACAGCGTGGGTGCCTCCTCGGCGAACGGTGGCGCGGTGTACGGCGGCACTCAAGACAACGGCTCGCTCAAATGGTCGTGCACGGGCACAGACTGGACTACGGTGGCCGGTGGCGATGGGGGTGCCTCCGCCGTCGATCCGGCCGACGCAAATTATTTGTATGGCGAATATGTGTTCCTCCGTTTGCACCGTTCGACCAACGGAACACAGGCCGATCCAACCGCGTTTTTTATCTACAACGGTATCGCCGACGCAACCAACAGCGAAGCAAATTTCATAGCGCCATTTACGCTTGACCCGAACAATTCATCCCGCCTGTACGGTGGTGGCAAACAACTCTGGGTCAGCAACAACGTAAAAGCGGCCACGCCGGTATGGGCGATCGCCCGCGCGCAGGCCGAGAACCGCAACATTAATGCAACGACCAACCCCTACTACACCTACATCAGTGCTGTTGCGGTCGTACCCGGAAACGCCGACATCATGTATGTCGGCCATAACGATGGCCGTGTTTTCAAGACCATCAACGCGACGGCGGCTACGTCCACGTGGACCGAGCTTACGTGTGCCGGTTCGGTCTATCCTGTGTACTTTCGACAAGTG
>JACMNN010000213.1 GCA_014378555.1 Burkholderiales bacterium
ACCCTGTTGTCCAGAAGGATGATGCAATCGGAAATAAACTCCTCAAGTCCGTGGCGGGTAAATGAGGTTTGCCCTTGCTCGCCAGTGACCACAGCCGTCACCCGCTTCAGCTTGAGCCAGCGGAAAAGCCGCTTGATCTCCAAGCGAAGAATGCCTGGGTCGGCAATGCCTGCAAATAGTGACTCAATTGAATCCAACACTACGCGCGTGGCACCGATGGAATCAATGGCCAGCTCCAAGCGGATGAACAATCCTTCAAGGTTGAATTCGCCCTTTTCGAGAATATCGTCGCGATCCAGAAGAACATGCTCAAAGCAAATTTCTTTTTTTGAAACCAGGCCGCGTAAATCCAAGTTGAGAGAAGCAACGTCCTGATAAATCTCATCTTCGGTTTCCTCAAAGGACATGAAGACGCCACGCTCTTTGTAATGGATCACGCCATTGACCAGAAAATCAATTCCCAACAGAGTTTTGCCGGATCCAGTTCCTCCACTGATCAACGTGATTCTGTTTTTTGGAAGCCCACCTTCTGTAATTTCATCAAAACCTTTAATGCCCGTGGGGCATTTTTGCAGTTGGCCGTGATTGGAAGCGGGGTCTGCTTTTTTGGGAGTTGCGGCCATGTGTGAGCCTTACTGCATTTCATGACTGGCCAAAATGCATGATTGGTGAACGACATGCTTGGGGTCAAGCGTATAAATTCAGTATCACTGTAAATCTCGAACATATCTGTGCGCCAACCCACACAGCAACGCTGTGTGGCGGTTCAGTGGATCGCATTGCGTTACGTCAAGCTTCTTTGGCAAGACAAACAATGGCAAATCGCCTGCCGGGACTCTCGCGGCGCTGTGACGGGCCAACTAGCAGCCAAAAGCAATAACTAGTTTGGGCACACACGAGCGCATCAGTAACGTCGCCAAAACATACGCACACGATGCTTTTGACCCGCTAATCGGCAGTAGATTAGACGACAGTTAGCAAAAGCTTGTTAAGCTCGCACGCTTGGTCAAAGCGCGCGTACAAAATGGCATGGTGGAACAAAACGGGCAGTTCGCCGTCCAGAGGCGTGCTACTCACAGTCATTACTATTTTCATTGCGGTCGTGAGTGCTGCAATTTTTTGGTGGCGTGGGACGGTGGTTGATGTGGTGACTGTTACGGCTGGACCGCTACAAAACTCGCTGGTATTTTCGTCTCGGGTAGCGAGCGTGGCGCGCACCGATCTTGCCAGCACGCTGACCTTACGCGTTGAAAAAGTGTGGGTGCGGGAGGGCGATAACGTGAAGACGGGGCAGCTTTTGATTGCCTTAGACGATGACGATTTGCGCGCCCAGTTGCAGCAGGCGCAGGCGGCGCTGGGCACCGCCGACGCGCGCCTGAAGTCGCAGTTTGAATTGTTAGGGACTGTGGCCACCCAGGGCCTCGCGCAAAGCCGCGTTAATATGGAATACGCATTAAGTGACCTTGCGCGTAACCAGAGCCTGCACGCTAAGGGCTTCATTGGTGACGCCAAATTGCAAGACGTTGCGCGCGCTGCCACAAGCGCCCGCGCCGCGTACCAACAGGCCGCCGCTCAGGCCACCGCTAACACGCGCGGGGGGGCCGAGGCGCAGGCCACGCAGGCCCGCGTACGCGAAGCCCAGGGGGCGGTGCAGGTCGCACGCGCAAGGCTTGAGCAAACCAGCATTGCAGCACCCGCCGACGGCCGAGTGATTGCGCGCAGCGTCGAGGTGGGCGACGTGGCTCAGCCCGGCAAAAAATTGTTGACGCTTGCGATCACGGGTGAAACGCGTTTGATTGCGCAGATTGACGAGAAAAATCTGCGCTTCGTGCGCGAGGGCATGCGCGCGGTTGCCTCTGCCGATGCGTTCCCAGATATTAAATTTGATGCGGAATTAATCTACCTTGCGCCGTCGGTCGACGTGACGCGGGGCACGGTCGAGGCACGTCTCCGGGTGTCGAAGCCACCGGCCATTTTGCGTGACGACATGACCGTGTCCGCTGAGGTAGTGGTTGCCCAAAAGCAGAATACGCTGAGCATTCCCGCCAGCGCGCTACGCGAGACGGGCGAGCGCAAATACGTACTCATGGTGCGCAGTGGCAGCGCCCAGGAACAGGACGTAAAAATCGGCCTACAGTCGTTGCAACGGGTGGAAATTATTTCCGGCTTGAGCGCTGGCGACGAGGTGATCGTCGACGCCAAAACCCGCGCCGGCCAGCGCGTGCGCGGTGTTCCCGCGTCCACCAAGGTGCGAGCAAAAGGCGGCGACATGCCGATTCCCGGGCAGTGACGGCTTTGGTGTGCGTACGAGGTGCAGTAGTGGCTAATCATGCGCTTTGAGTTGCAAATTGCGTTGCGCTTTTTGCGTGAAGGCCGAGCGCAATCGGTGTTAATCGTGGGTGGGGTGATGGTTGGGGTCGCCGTGGTGATTTTCATTTCAGCGCTCGTCGTCGGCTTACAGTCAAACACCATTCGCCGCACGCTGGGCGCACAGGCTCATATTGTGGTCAAGCCAATCGAGCCGGTGGCGCGTACGCAAATAAATCTGGGCGAGTCGAGCGTGCCCACGGTACAAGCTGCGCCGAGAAAAGTGCGCTCAATCGACAACTGGCAGCAGGTTGTCTTGGCTTATGAAATGGTGCCGGGTGTGGTCGCCGTATCGCCGCTGGTGTCGGGGGCGGCGATTGCCATTCGTGGCGAAGGGCGCAATTCGGTGGCTGTGTCGGGCATTGATTTGTTGCGCTATGACCGCATCGTGGATCTTAACGAAAAACTGGTGGGCGGCGTGCTGCAACTTGAGCCCGGCGACGTGCTGGTGGGTATCGAGTTGGCGCGCGACCTCGGGGCGACCGTTGGCGATCGCATCACGCTGGCAACGGGTACTTCCACCGGCAGCCTAGCCGATGCAGGGGATCAATATCGGATCACAGGTACGCTCGATCTTGGCAATCGGGAGTTGAACCGGAGAGCCGTGTATGTGCCGCTTCGAACAGCGCAGTCGCTGTACGGATTGCCCGGCGGCGTCACCTCGATTGATCTGCGGGTACAAGACGTTTTTGCCGCCGATGCGGTCGCCACTAGGGTCGCCAGTGTCACGCCATTGTTAGTGGAAAGCTGGATGACAACCAACAGCCAACTTCTCAGCGCACTCAACGCGCAGTCCGCATCAACCGCAATCATCCGCGTGTTTGTGTCGATAGTGGTGATGCTTGGTATCGCGAGTGTTCTGGTGGTAGCCGTCGTACAAAAAACTCGCGAGATCGGCATTCTGCGTGCAATGGGTGCATCGCGCGGTCAGATGACACGCGTGTTCCTGTTGCAGGGATCGCTGGTGGGCTTGGTTGGTTCTCTGCTCGGCGCCGGTCTTGCGGCGCTGCTGGTGTTTATGTTCACCACGTTTGTGCGTGGCGGTGACGGTAACGCTCTGTTTCCGATTGATCTGACCGCGCAGTTACTGCTGAGCGCCTGCGTGGTGGCAACACTTTGCGGCACCCTCGCCGCCATTGCGCCTGCTCGACGCGCCGCAGCGCTCGATCCGGCGCTCGCGATGCGCGCATGAGCATCCCTGTACTGACGCTGGCGGCGATTCGCAAGTCATACAACATTGGCCGACCGG
This sequence comes from Burkholderiales bacterium, assembly GCA_014378555.1. Classification (GTDB taxonomy): domain Bacteria; phylum Pseudomonadota; class Gammaproteobacteria; order Burkholderiales; family Casimicrobiaceae; genus Casimicrobium. The sequence goes on from JACMNN010000213.1 coordinate 3,617, forward strand.
TGGAGGCGGAGATTCTGCATGGCATTGATCTGACGCTCGCCGCCGGCGAGTTCACCGCACTCATCGGCCCCTCGGGCTCCGGAAAAAGCACGCTGCTCAATATTATCGGCCTGCTGGAAGCGCCCACGTCCGGCAGTGTCGCGATCGCCGGACGCGCAGTGAGCTATAGCGATGACGACACCCTCACACGACTGCGGGCTCAAACATTGGGATTTGTGTTTCAGTTCCATCACCTGCTACCGGCGTTTTCAGCGCTCGAGAACGTGTTGATGCCGCGCATGATTAATGGCGAAACAATCACTGAAAAAGTACGCGCGGAAGCGCTGCAACTACTGGTGTCGGTCGGCCTTAAAGGTGCTGAGTCAAAAAAGCCAGCCGAGCTTTCAGGTGGCATGCAACAGCGGGTGGCCATTGCCCGCGCGCTCGCCGTGAAACCTGCGTTGGTGCTGGCCGACGAGCCGACTGGGAATCTCGACACCAAAACCGCAGATGACATTTTTGTGATGCTGCGCGCCTTTAATCACGATTTTGGCACGGCATTTTTGGTCGTAACTCATGACGCGCGGCTGGCGGCGACCTGCGATCGACGGGTGGTGTTGGCCGACGGAAAAATTGTCTCCGACGAGCGGTCCTAACCCATCCCTAGCGAGGCAAGACCTCCTTGTCTATTTTCTGGGTTCAGCAATCGTTTCGCTGACCTACGAGATAGAGAACGGTAAGTCGGCCCAAATCGCCATGGTGGGTAACGAGGGCATGCTCGGCGTTTCGCTTTTTATGGGCGGCGAGTCGACCTCCAGCCGCGCGGTGGTGACCAGCGCAGGTCACTGTTTTGTGTTGCCGGCCGACGCATTAAAAGAAGAGTTCGCGCGATCCGGACCGGTGATGCATCTTTTGCTGCGCTACACCCAGGCGCTGATCACGCAGATGGCGCAAACCGCAGCGTGCAATCGGCACCACACCCTCAACCGGCAGCTCTGTCGCTGGCTGCTGATGGTACTTGACCGGCTACAGGGCGACAAACTCGCCATGACTGTTGTTGCCAACGAGCATTTGAGCCACGCTGCCAACACGAGACTGAGCCACCTTTTTCGAGTCCGGGACTAGTGGGTATGCCGGTTTGTTGTTCAGTCGACTGGCTCACTGGTCTTCGGCACAGCGGCGGAAATTGGCTCAATTTGGCGTTGGCGAGAACACGCTATGGCCTAACCGAATGTGAACGGCGTGAGAACCCCTGCCTTTGCCTCTTCGCGCGACAGCAGTATGTCTTGCACGACGTGCAGCGGAAGCTCTGGATTCTCCAGGACGGCCTTTCCGATTCGCGCCCAGTATTCGATTTTGCTTCGGCACCGAGCGATGTTCGGTCGCAGCCGAAACCTTAGCCCGCTCAACCAAATCGTCGGAGAGTTTCAAAGCGACGGCCATAGGGCGCTCCAAAAGCAAGTAGTTGTCCAAGTCGCAGTTTGTGTCTGTATGCGACCTTTTGCCACCTATTGTGTGTTTTTGTGCGATGGCCGAGTGGGCAACGGCAACTGTAGCTGACAACGGGCCAACTTTTTTAGCTGTGCGGACTCCGACTCTACCTCCGCAATCACCAGGTAGGACGACGCGCAGCTGCGACGTCGGAAGTTCGCTGAAAGGCGCGATAACCGCCACGATCGACGCTTTTTCCGTTGACGGCGCGGCGCGTTTCCTACAGCCTTCGGCCTCAGTCTATTTAGAAGAAAGCGCGGTCTGCGTGATCAGCAATGTGCAAGGCGAAGGGTCGCCCTGGGTAAAAACGCCTGACGGGAAGCTGCGGCATGTGTCGGGCCTCAGCTTCAAACTCAATGAGCGGTCTGGACGGGAGGGCGCAGCGGTGCTTTGGAGCATCATGGTCGATCAAACAACACTTACCGATTGGCGCGCTTTTGAGCTTGCGAGTGGCACACCTATCGGGCACCTGCGCGGTCGCATGGAACAGCTTGAACGCGATGCGTTGGCCTATGCCAACCAGTGATCTCATTGCGAACTTCATCGGCGGACCGCTGCACGGGCAAACGCTACGGCTTCCGACCGGCACGGTGCAGCACGAACACTACGGCGTGGTCTACGAAGTCCGCATGGCAAGCGCGCGTATTTCACAGCTCGTGTTCCGCACGATTTTGATGGCGCCGACATTCTGCGCGCAGCGATCGAAACAGTAAATCGACCCAAAGCTTCGTTGTTCGTGTGATGCTGCATGAGTGATCGACGTTGAGTGCTCATCGGCACCGCTAACGTTTGTTAGGCGCTACCAAAGACTGCAACGACGACGCGGTCTTTGTTTCACAGCTTACCTCTGATAGACGCGTCCCATATCTGTTGACGCCGATGCAGATTTGACTAGGTGCCGAAATAAGATTGACCAAAACCGATCCTGCGAGAGCTCGGTAATACGACCATCTCTAGCCTCCGAACGTGGAACTCATTTCTCGGCACGCTGGTCGAAATTGTTCTGGTGCGGACAGTCTAACCGTTGATTTGACAAGCTTCGCACCTGCGGAAGACTTTCCGCGTTCGCAGACGGGGGCTGTCCCATCTTGATTTACCGGCTGGCGTTGCGTCCCCGCCCGGCGCGACGCTTTTTGTCCACCATTCACAGCGCACAGCGCGCAACGAGAGTGAACCCATGAAATTAAACGGTCCCTTACCGTTTGCAGATCCCGCGTTGGGTGCGCGGTTACCCGCCGTCTCGGCGGGTACGCTCGATGAACTCGACTACGGGGTGGTCGAGATGGATAGTGCGGGGGTGGTGCTCAGGTACAACCGGACCGAGTCAAATTTTTCGGGACTTAACGCGGAACAGGTGGTGGGCCGGCACTTTTTTCGGGATGTGGCACCGTGCAGCAACAACCGGCGAGTGGCGCAGAGATACGAGCAGTCTGCGCTTGATGAAACCATTGATTACGTGTTTTCTTTGCGCATGAAACCAACGCCGGTCACACTGCGCATGCTTAAACTGGCCACAGCCCCCACCATGTACCTTCTGGTGCAGTGGCCATGAGAAACAGTGACATGCCGCTACAACAGCAGGTTGAGGAGCTCTTGCAGTTTGTCTACCTGATGCCGGTGGCGATCATAAAGTTGGGCCAGTCCGGCGACATCGCGATGCTCAATCCGATGGCCGTGCAACTTCTGGCAGATATTGACATCGATCCTTGCGCCCTTGACGGACGGCAAGTGCTCGACGCCTTGTCGCCCGGGCTGGGCGCCCTCTGGACAGGATCAAGTGACAATACAGGACAGATCTGCGAACCCGTACTAAGTAGTTTCTTCGCTGACTCGGCGCGCGCCGTTCACCTGGTTGTTCGCGTTGTGCGTCCGGACCGTCACTGCACCATGGTCTCGGTGGAGGACGTTACAACCACCGTGCAGCGGGAGCGCGAACTTTATTTGAACCGGCAGCAACTTGGACTGGTACTGGAGCGGATTCAGGGATACTGTGTTGCCATGCTCGACGCTCAAGGCAACGTTACCGAATGGAACCCGTCAATCGACAGGATGCTCGGGGCAAGCGTGACCGACCGGGTGGGTAAGCCGCTCGCTGAATTTTTGTCCCCGACTGATCGGTCCAATGCCTTTCAACACTTTTCGGTGGTCGCGGGTCGCGTGGCTGAGCACGGCCTGTTCCGTTGCGAAGCACCGCTTCAGCACACGAGCGGTGACGTGCTCTGGGGCGAACTGGTAGTCACGCCCACGGTTTCGGCGGACGGTGCGGTCAGTGGTTACGTCGTGGTCATTCGCGACATTTCTGAGCAGCGGCACACGCAGCAA
>JACMNN010000214.1 GCA_014378555.1 Burkholderiales bacterium
CACGTGACCCTTTTTAGTTTGACGCCCATAGCTAGCTGGACCCACCCCTTCCCATCCCGAACAGGACCGTGAAACGACTCAGCGCCGATGATAGTCAGCCTTATAGCTCGCGAAAGTAGGTCAGCGTCAAACTAATCCCTCTATAAAAGAGCCTCACCACATCGGTGGGGCCTTTTTTTTATCCGCTTCGCTTTCAACTGCGAGGCGTAGTTGCTAGAATTGTAAATTCGGCCAAGTAGCTCAGTCGGTAGAGCAGCGGATTGAAAATCCGCGTGTCGGTGGTTCGATTCCGCCCTTGGCCACCACTTCCCCGTGCGGGGAATCGTTTATTTCCTTGGTGGAAACAAACTTTCACCGCTGGTGTATTTTGAGGAAATGGGCTTCGGCCCATTTTTTTTGGTGACGACAAACACACACACATTAATCAGTGACGTGCTGGCTGCCAATGGCTATGAGCTCATTGAGGCAGAGTACGCAGCCGTGCGTCAACTATGGCGCGTGTTTATCGATCGTACTGAAAGCCGTAGAGGCGTTGACTTAATTACCGTTGAAGACTGCAGTACGGCATCAGACCTAGTGCAAGATGCGCTAATCGCGGCAGATATACCTTACGAGCATCTCGAAGTATCTTCGCCGGGAATGGACCGTGCGCTAACCAAGCCTACGCACTACGAGCGCTTTGCCGGTGAAATCATCAAACTCACAATCGAGCCGCCGTTAAAAGGTCTGCGCAAGTTGGTTGGCAAACTAGTCGGATTTCAAAATGAAGAAGTTGTTCTCGACATTGAGGGTATTGAAAGCCGAATTCCCTATACGCAGATCGTCCGTGCCCGCGTGCAGCCACAGTATTAGTTGGAGAGATAAATGAATCGAGAAATTTTAGTTCTGGCCGATGCGTTGGCGCGCGAAAAAAGCGTAGCCAAAGAGATCATCTTTCAAGCGCTCGAGCAAGCCCTTGCCTCCGCAACCAAGCGGTTGAACAAAGAGCGTATCGAGGCACGTGTCGAAATCGACCAGGAAACTGGTGATTACAAATCTTTCCGGCGCTGGCTCATTGTTCCCGAGGACGAATTCGTCGATCCAGACAATCAAATGATGCTTCGTGAAGCGCATGAGTTTGACACTTCCAAATTAATGGGCGAGTTCGTCGAAGAACCGCTCGAGCCTATTCCTTTTGGTCGTATTGGCGCACAAGCCGCTAAACAAGTTATCTTGCAACGTGTTCGCGACGCCGAACGCGATCAGGTACTTGAAGAGTTTCTTGCTCGAAACGATCAGCTAATCAACGGCAGCGTGCGTCGAATTGATCGAGGTAATGTGATCGTTGAGTCCGGTCGTGTTGAGGGCGTGATTCCGCGTGATCAGCTCATCTCGAAAGAAAACTTCCGTGTTGGCGATCGCGTTCGCGCCTATGTGCTGCGCGTAGATCGCCAAGCGCGAGGCCCGCAGCTAATTCTGTCGCGCACCGCGCCACAATTCGTTTCTGCGTTGTTCGAGCTTGAAGTGCCCGAAATTGAAGAAGGCGTTATCGAAATTAAGGCGGTTGCCCGTGACCCGGGGCTTCGGGCCAAGATTGCCGTAAAGTCCAATGATCCGCGACTTGATCCACAAGGTACCTGTATTGGTATGCGCGGCTCACGCGTGAACTCGGTTACCAATGAATTGGCTGGCGAGCGCATCGACATTATTCTTTACGCAGAAGACACGGCGCAATTCGTTATCAACGCGTTGGCTCCGGCACAAATCACAAGTATCGTGGTTGACGAAGAACGCCACGCCATGGACGTTGTCGTCAACGAAGACAATCTGGCTCTTGCGATTGGTAAGGGCGGACAAAACGTGCGCTTGGCGTCCGAATTGACGGGCTGGCAATTAAATCTGATGAGCGAAGAGCAGTCGGCCAACAAGGCGGGCGCGGAATCTATTCGGTTGCGTGACACGTTCATGGCAAAACTTGACGTAGACGAAGAAGTTGCACAGATTCTGGTCGATGAAGGTTTCTCAACCGTTGAAGAGGTAGCCTATGTGCCGCTGGCGGAACTGCAAGCAGTTGAAGCCTTTGACGAGGACACCGTGCAAGAGTTACGTACCCGCGCACGAAACGCTGCGTTAACTGACGAAATCGCCAAAGAAGAAGTGCTTGAAAATGCCTCCGATGACTTGAAGACATTGGAAGGCGTAGACACCGAATTGCTGATGAAGCTGTCGCGCTTTGGTGTGACCACTCGCGACGCACTGGGTGACTTGGCTTCGGATGAACTGTGCGCGATTCGCGTGCTGCCAGAAGAGCGCGCTCGCGCGCTTCTTGACAACGACTTTTCTGACTTGACGGATGAGGAGCGCCAGATGATGGGCCGCTCGGACGCCAAGGCCGCAACACAATTGATTGCCCGAGCACGCGAATCCTGGTTCGCGGCAGCGCAGTAACACGAGGGGGCCGCTTGAGCATCACTAAAACTACGGTTACGGAATTCGCGGGCGAACTCAATTTGAACCCTGAGGCGCTGCTAAAACAACTTGGAGCAGCGGGTGTTAGCGCGACGTCAATGGACGCTGATCTCTCAGCGTCCGACAAGGGCAAATTACTAGAATATTTGCGCAAGCAGCACGGTGCGTCAGACGAAAGCGCTGTGAAACGGATCACACTAGTTCGCAAGTCAACCAGCGAGCTGCGAACTGCCGACGCCACGGGTCGGTCGCGCACAGTGCAAGTTGAAGTGCGAAAAAAGCGCGTGCTAATCACGCGAGCAACTGAAATGGTGGCGCCGACGGTCGACGCTGTTGAAGCGCCGGCGGAGGAAACAAAACCCTTGTTGTCAGCCGATGAGGTGGCTTCGCGTCAAGCCGAAACACAGCGCAGTGATGCGTTGCGTGCCATTCAAGAAAACGAGCAGCAGCAAAAACAGCAACGCGAATCTGCGAGGCCCGTAGTTGGTGAGTCGATACACGCCACAACCGCGCCACAGATAGTTGCACCAGCGCCGGTCGCTGTCGCAGACGCGGTGGCTGTCGCAGATACGGTAACCGTAGCCGTTGCGGAAGTGGCCGAAGTTGCACCGGCCGTAGTAACGGCAGAGGCCGCACCATTGGCAGCAGCCGTTGCTGTCAGTGCTGCGCCTCCCCCAATGATCGGCGCTGCAGCATTAATAAAGCCAGTGCCACGACCTAAAGTAATTATTGCGCCTGTGGTCGTAGTTCCGGCGCAACCACCTGCTCCGGTCGAGCCGCCAGTCGCGGCAACTGTAGCAGCGGTTGCCAGCATCGCTGCCCCCGTGGTCGCACCAGCGAGAGCTGCGCCGTCGCCGGCAGTGGTCGCCAATCGCGCACGCATTGGCGAGCGCGTTGACATGACGCCAGCGCCGCCAAAGCCGAAGTCGACCGAAAATACGCTGCATCGGCCTACCAAGCCGGGCGCCAAGCCAGAGGCTAAGGCCGCGCCTGGTGCAGCGCGACCAGTGGTCGCGAAGCCGGGTGACAAAAAGCTGCCCGCATGGCAAGAAGACGCAGCGCGGAAGAAAGTCATGAAGACCCGCGACGCCCCAGCCGATGCTGCAAAAGCAGGCGCTTGGAAGGCCGGATCGCGCGGTGGTGGCCGAGGCCATGCTGGCAAACGCGGTTCTGCACCTGAGCAAGCAACCCAGATCGATCAGTCTGATTTGGTGCTCAAAGAGGTAGTGGTTCCTGAAACGATTACGGTCGGCGAACTTGCGCACAAGATGTCGATCAAAGCCGCAGAGTTGATTAAGAGCATGATGAAGATGGGCCAAATGGTCACCATCAATCAAGTGCTTGATCGCGACACAGCGATGATTTTGGTCGAAGAAATGGGGCGCGTGGCGGTTGCAGCCAAGGACGATGATCCTGACTCTGCATTGACCGATCATGCGACCGACTCGGACGCCAAGCTGGAAACACGCCCTCCAGTGGTGACCATCATGGGTCACGTCGATCACGGTAAAACCTCGCTGCTGGACAAAATTCGCAGTGCGCGCGTCGCCAGTGGCGAAGCGGGCGGCATTACCCAGCACATCGGCGCGTATCACGTCGCGACACCGCGCGGCATCATCACCTTCCTCGACACGCCAGGCCACGAAGCGTTTACTGCGATGCGTGCCCGTGGCTCCAAAGTCACTGATATTGTGATTCTTGTTGTCGCCGCCGACGATGGCGTAATGCCGCAAACCAAAGAAGCGATCGCACATGCTAAAGCTGCAGGTGTGCCGATCATCGTTGCCGTCAACAAGATCGACAAGCCGGGCGCCAATCAAGAACGCGTCAAGCAAGAGTTGGTCACTGAAGGCGTGGTGCCCGAAGAATACGGCGGTGAAGCGATTTTCGTTCCCGTATCTGCGCTGACTGGCGAAGGCATTGATTCGTTGTTAGAAACAATTCTGCTGCAAGCTGAAATCCTCGAGCTCAAAGCGCCGATTGATGCGCCTGCACGCGGTGTCGTGATCGAAGCCCGACTTGATAAAGGTCGTGGTCCGGTAGCCACTGTATTGATAACCAGCGGCACTCTCAAACGTGGCGACATGGTGCTGGCCGGTTCAGTGTTCGGTCGGGTTCGCGCGATGAGCGATGAAGACGGTAAGAACATCGTAACCGCTGGTCCCGCAATCCCAGTCGAGATTCAAGGCTTGTCCGACGTACCGGGTGCCGGTGACGACATATTGGTGCTTGGCGATGAGCGCAAAGCCCGCGAAATCGCTTTGTTCCGTCAAGGTAAATACCGCGACGTCAAGCTTGCTAAACAGCATGCGTCCAAACTGGAAAATGCGTTTGCCAACATGGGTGAGGCCGCGACCAAATTGCTGCCGCTCATCATCAAGGCGGACGTGCAGGGTTCCTACGAAGGTTTGTCGTACGCGTTGGGCAAACTGTCAACGTCCGAGGTTCGCGTGCAAGCCGTGCACAGTGCGGTCGGCGCCATCACCGAGTCGGACGTCAATCTTGCCGCCGCGTCGAAGGCCATCATCATCGGCTTTAACGTGCGCGCCGATGCGGCAGCGCGGAAGCTTGCCGAAAACGAAGGCGTGCAGATCCGCTACTACGACATCATTTACGAAGCAGTTGATGACGTGCGTAACGCGCTGTCCGGCATGTTGGCCCCAGAGCAAAAAGAAAGCACCTTGGGTTTGGTCGAAATTCGCCAAGTCTTCCGTATCTCAAAGATCGGTGCGATTGCCGGTTGCTATGTGCTCGAAGGCACAATCAAACGCAACGCGCTGGTGCGCTTGCTGCGCGACAACGTGGTGGCGTGGTCGGGCGAGCTCGATTCGCTCAAGCGCTTCAAAGACGACGTCAAAGAAGTCAAAGAAGGTTACGAGTGCGGTCTGTCGCTCAAGAATTTCAACGAAATCCAAGAGGGCGACAAGCTCGAAATCTACGAGATCGTTGAAGTTCAGCGTTCACTCGCCCAATAACACGTGGCTATGAAGCAGGGGTTTTCGCCCCGCGCGCTTAGGGTGTCAGAGCAGGTTCAACGCGAATTGGCGCAAATGCTCTCGCTTGAAGTGCGAGATCCGCGGGTCAAAGGCGTCACCATCACGCAAGTAGAGGTGACGTCCGACCTATCGCATGCAATGGTGCGCTACGTGCATCCCGACGGTTACGCCGGACAAGCAGCAGCGGATGCTGGCTTTAAAAGTGTGAACGGATACTTGCGCCACGGCATCGCCGAACGACTGTCAATTTTTAAAGCGCCGAACCTGCGTTTTGAATACGATAAATCGTTCGAAGACGGCATGCGACTGACCGCGCTGATTGATACGGCGCGAGCTGATGACGCGCGAGTCATTGCGCCCGATGACGCCGCCAACGACAACACTGCGAACGCCGCAGCAAAACCAGAGTAGCTCGCGACATGGCATTGCACGGCGTTGCGCTGGTTGATAAACCAGCGGGCATGACCTCGTTTTCTGTGGTGTCGCGGTTGCGGCGAATATTTAGAACGTTGGGTGTCAGCAAAGCGGGTCACACGGGAACGCTGGACCCGTTGGCGACTGGGCTGCTTCCCATCTGCATCGGCGAATCCACAAAATTTGCGCAACGTCTGCTTGATGCCGACAAAGGCTATTTCGCCACAATCAAGCTAGGTATTGCCACGACCACCGCAGATGCGGAGGGCGAAATCACCGCCCGAAGTGACGTGCTTGTCGACACAGAAAACTTCTCGGCGATGCTAGCCAAGTTTCACGGCAAGATCGAGCAAGTGCCACCGATTTACTCAGCGCTGAAAATTGATGGCAGACCCGCGTACGAGTATGCACGCGCCGGACAACCCATCGAGATGAAATCGCGCACGGTGGAAATTTACGCCGCCACACTGGTTGCCGCGCGCCCCGAACTGCAAGAGTTTGACATTGCTGTGAGTTGTAGCAAGGGCACCTACATCCGCACATTAGCGGTCGACCTCGCCATCGCCCTTGGCAGCGTCGGCCACCTTGCCGGTCTGCGCCGCACGCGCACCGGAGGCTTCGAATTGAGTGCGTCTTACTCGCTGGATGCGTGGATGGAGACCGACGACGCCACGCGGCAAAGCTGGCTGTTACCCACGGAATCGTTAGTGGCCGAGTTTCAATCGCTTGATTTGACGGCACAACAAGCGACTGATATTTGTAATGGCAAACTGGTGGCGCTAGGCGCCGATGCGTCGCTGCTCGCCGTTGCAGCGGCACAGTCAACGCCGACGTTGGTGCGTCTGCACGACAGTAATCAGGGCTTTTTAGGTCTGGGCGCGCTATCAGCCGACGGCACGCTTCGCGCCGAGCGCTTGCTTGCAACGCAGTCAGGCGACTAATCCGCGGCGGTTAGCAGCAACATTAGGCAAAAAGCGCCGTTGACATTGGCTCCAGCGCGGGTTTTTTGGGTATGTCGACTTAGTGATTTTTATCTCGGCACGCCCCGCATACGCGCCATCTACGAAAAAAGCCGCTGGTCAAAATTTCAATCGCGATCGTGTATTGTCAAGCGTACGCCACTAGATTGCAGCAGCAGCGCGCGTTTTTCAGCGTCTGGAAGCACGATTCGAATGTGCTCGTAAGGCAGCGTCCACGCGCCTTCGTGGCTGACGGTCAGGGTCAGCTGATCGCGGGTAGCGGTCGCCCGGAAGTGGTGAACTTTTTGCTGTTCGGCACCGTGTGCCGTTTGCAAGCCATCGTCTTCGAACAAGGTGGCCTGCGTTGCACAAACTGCGTCAGATGGCGGAGCCGGGTAGTAGCGAAGCGCGCGCGACGGCTCTTCGGTTTTTGCTCTGTCATGGGTCGTGTCGGTCGTCGGCAGCAACGCGCCGGCACGCACAAACAGCGGCAATCGATCGAGCGCGGCGTTCACCGTGACCTGCTGCCCGCCCACAAAATACTCGCCCGACCAGAAGCAATACCAACCTTCCGCGTGCGCACCGTGCGGCAAATACAGCGTGCGCTGGCGTTCG
>JACMNN010000038.1 GCA_014378555.1 Burkholderiales bacterium
CGCGAGCTAGCGGGTCTGCGCAGCACCCTCGCCGCGCTGCCGCAGTTGAGCGAACTGCTTGCCCGCTCTGAAGATGCTTCGTTACAGCAGTTAAGCGTTGCTGTGGCCGTGCCTCCGGCGTGGTTGACGTTATTGCAAAGCGCTATTGCTGAGGAACCGGCGCTGGTGGTGCGCGACGGCGGTGTGATCGCTGGTGGCTTTAATGCCGATCTCGACGAACTGCGTGCCATTCAGCTGGACAGCAGCGCCTTTTTGACTGCGATGGAGCTGCGCGAACGCGAGCGCACCGGCATCCCGAATCTGCGCGTTGAATACAACCGCGTCAGCGGTTTTTATATCGAAATCACCCAGAGTTACGTGGCGCAAGTGCCGCCGGAATACAAACGTCGACAGACGCTTAAAAACGTCGAGCGCTACATCACGCCGGAACTTAAAACCTTTGAAGACAAAGCGCTCGCCGCGAACGACCGCGCGCTGGCACTAGAAAAGCGCCTGTTCGACGAACTGCTCATCACGCTGGCGCCGGCGCTCGATGAATTTCGCCGAGCCGGGGCGGCGCTCGCCGAGCTCGACCTGCTGGCCAACTTCGCCGAACGCGCGGAAACACTCAAACTGTCGCGCCCGAATTTCACCACGCTGCCCTGCTTGGAACTTGAAGGCGCCCGCCATCCGGTGATTGAATCGCTCGTCGATCAATTCATTGCCAACGACGTGCGGCTCGACAGCAAACGCAGTTGCGTGATTCTCACCGGCCCGAACATGGGCGGCAAAAGCACCTACATGCGTCAAGCCGCTCTCGCGGTGATCATGGCCTTTGCCGGCTGTTATGTAGCGGCAAATCGGGCGGTGATTGGGCCGATTGATAGGGTGCTGACGCGCATTGGTGCCAGTGATGATCTGGCTTCAGGCCGATCGACGTTCATGGTTGAGATGACTGAAGCTGCTGCGATTTTGCACCGCGCCACGGCTAATTCACTGGTCATCGTCGACGAGATTGGCCGCGGCACCTCCACCTTCGACGGCCTAGCGCTGGCCACCGCCATCGCCCGCCGGCTGATCAGCAAAACACAAAGCCTGACGTTGTTCGCAACCCACTATTTTGAGCTGACCGAACTGGCCAGCGACTTCGCGTGTTGCGTGAACCAGCATGTGTCGGTGGTCGAACATGGCGACAAGGTCGTGTTCCTGCACGAAGTAAAAGCAGGCCCGGCCAGCCGCAGCTACGGCATCGATGTGGCGAAATTAGCGGGCATGCCGGCCGAGGTGATTCGCGATGCTCGGCGCGAGCTGGAACGGCTGGAGAAAGAGCGCACCCATCACGCAGCGCAAGCGGATTTATTTGCCGCGGTACCGGTTACGAAAGAAGTTGCCGACACGCCATCGCCGCTGATTGCGGCTTTGGCGGCGCTCGATGCGGACGATTTGAGCCCGCGTGAAGCGCATGCGAAGTTAGCGGAGCTTATTGGATTGGCGCGCAAGCTGTAGGCCCGCCGCGCAGCGGCAAACCGCTCACGACCCATTCCGCCCACGCGCTCACGCTGCGACGCGAGAGCCAAAAACAACTTGCGCGGTTGATTCGGGAACCAGAACCCACATGCTGTCATCCAAAGCCCACGATCCGACGTTAGGTAAATTCTAGGGAAACACAGATTTATAGGTCTCCCCGGCGAAGGCCGGGGCCCACGGCCAATGCAAGGTTTGCATGGCTGGGGGCTCATGGATTCCGGCCTACGCCGGAACGACGAAAGAATGAACAAATCTGCGTTTTCTTAGTTTCCGGTTCGGTTTTTTTCGGGGAAAATTGTTCAGATGTTTGCAGCAGTTGTCTTGGGTGGTGCGGCGAGTACAGCGTTCAATGCGCTGGCTAACGCTACGGTGGGCAAAAGCGCGCGCTTGGTGCCTATAATCGGGCAACTCCAATATGCGCTGTCTTCGCCCGCACATTCTGCGACGAAGACCAAGCCGGCAAAGAAAGACCCGACTCTGGCTCAAGCCAAAGAAATTAATGCGTTCCTCGCCTCCGTGGAACGTCGCGCGTTCAAGCACGCCGCATACGCTGTGCGCGATGACGACAACGCGATGGATATCGTGCAGGACTCGATGATGAAGCTGACCGAAAACTATTCGGATAAGCCCGCCAACGAGCTGCCGATGCTGTTCACGCGCATTTTGCAGAACACCATTCTCGACCATTTCCGGCGCACTAAAACGCGCAATCAATACGTCACCAATTTCACCAGTCTCGGCGGCGCAAATGCTGACGACGATTTCGACGTACTCGAAATTCTCGAGTCGCAAGACAGCGCCATTGGCAAAGACCAGCCGCTCGCAGCGCTCGAGCAGGTCGAGGCGATGGGCGCCATTGAAGAGGCGATCGCAAAGCTTCCGCCGCGTCAACGAGAAGCCTTCTTGTTGCGTTATTGGGAGGACATGGACACAGCAGAGACGGCCACGACGATGGGCTGCTCAGAGGGAAGCGTGAAAACTCATTGCTCCCGCGCGGTGCATGCTCTGAAAGAGCTGCTGCGCCAGAAAGGAATCACCCTATGAAAAAAGACAATATTCGCCCTGACCTACCCGATGCCGAAATCGATCGCGTGGGCAACAGCCTTCGCCCTTTTCTCGATGCGGGCGCTCAAGACATCAAACCGGGCATTGCTTACCGATTAGCTGAAGCGCGCCGTGCCGCCATTGCTTCGCTCGACGCGAAAACCGCATCAAGTACAGCCGCCAACGGCGGAACGCTCGCCATGACAGGCGCGTCGGGCCCACGTGGTGGTCGCGTCACTGACTGGCGTTTTTGGGCGACGGGCTTGGTGGTGGCCGCACTCCTGTCCAGCTACAGCTATCAACAATGGAATGAAATAGTGACCGCGCGCGACACCGCTGACGTGGATGTGATGTTGTTGGCCGATGATGTGCCCATGGACGCCCTGTTGGATAAGGGTTTCTCGCATTTCTTGCGCGATGATCAGTGATGCAACCCGTTTGAGATTGAAGTGACGGCAACCCGAAACCACCCTTTCTCAGCGGCCGCCCTAGTTGCGAAACTGGCGGCCGTTTTGTTTGTCTCGCTCGGCCTTTTACTGTCGAGTTCCGCGTTCGCGCAAAAATGGCAGGATTTGAAGCCTGCAGAACAGAACGTTCTTGCGCCACTGCAACAAGACTGGCAAACCTTGACCGATGTGCGAAAGCGAAAATGGCGCGAGATAGCCGCCAAATACCCGGCAATGCCACCCGATCAACAGAAAAATCTGCAAGACCGTATGGTCGGCTGGGCCAAATTGACGCCCGACGAACGACGCAAGGCGCGCGAGCAATACAACGAATTGAAAACGCTGCCGCCTGACAAACGCGCAGCGGTCCCGCAAAAATGGGACGAATACCAAAACCTTCCACCTGAGAAGCGCGAAGAATTGCGCAAGAAAGCGGCTGACGCAAAGCCTGCATCCGCGCCGAAAGCGGCGCCCAATGCGCCTTTACCCGCGATTAGCGACGTTAAAAAGCCATAACGTCGCACCGACGAACACCGTGAGCCCTGTTCGTCTGGGCCTGCGGACTCGTGACTTGTGCCGCCGTCCAAACTTGCGCCTCAGGTCCCGCTAACATTCTGATCATGTCAGAAATTTCCGCCTCCGCTGCTCCCTCCGTCTCGCCATTGAACACCGCCAGCTTATGGCGACGCTTCGGTGCGTTCGTCCACGAACTGCTGTTCTTAGTGGCGTACCTATTTATCGTCGGCCTGGTGTTCGCCTCCCTTTCTGGCGAATCGATGCGTGCAGGTCGTCCGCAGGTGCTGACCGGGCCGATCGCGATCCTGCAACAGGCCTATCTTTTCTTAAGTATCGGCGCGTATTTCATTTATTTCTGGATCAACGGACGGCGCACCCTCGCCTTCAAGACATGGCAACTCAAATTGGTTGCAACCGATGGCGGCGTTGTCGACAAGAAACGCGCCATCATCCGTTACATGGCCACCTGGATCGGACCCGCACTGGGCCTAGCCATGTTTATGCTGATCGGCACCCGAGGCAGCGCATGGTGGATTTTTGGCATTTTTGCTAATTTTTTCTGGGCGCTGGCCGATCCAGCACGGCAGTTTTTGCATGATCGGATCGCGGGCACGCGGGTGGTGGACGCAGCCAACTGACGGGACGGCACTGGACTGTACCGTTCAATCGTGAATGGGCAGTAACCAGTCGCAACTTTTATCGCCGCCGATGCGACAAAATCGGACACAGCTTTACTTTTCCAGCAACTAGTAGCTTGGGCGTTATCAAGAAAACCGCACAAGTCGATTGTTGTTGTTTTTACGCTTCAGCCCTCTAAAAACCGTTCGCTACGGATAGAGCTAGTGCGTACTCAACGTCGCGTTTGGCTGAATTTGGCCGGCGCGTCGGGCGCTTAAGTAGAATTCACTGTCATTAACTACTGCGTCTGTTCGGCCTCAGGTCAACCAACGCTTCCCCCGCGCCATGCGCAAATGGGTTCTCCCCGATTACGTTGAAGATGTGCTGCCGCCCGAGGCCGCCCGTATGGAGCAAACGCGCCGCGCGCTGCTCGATGCGTTCGCAGCCGCTGGTTATGCATTAGTTAACCCGCCGCTGATTGAACATCTTGAAGCCCTGCTAACCGGCACTGGTCAGGACTTAGAGCACAACACGTTCAAGCTCATCGATCCGATTTCGGGCAAGCTGCTGGGCGTACGCCCTGACATCACGCCGCAAGTGGCGCGCATCGACGCCACCTATCACGCGTCAAACGAGGGCGACACTGAACGCCGCTACTGCTACGCAGGGGAAGTATTGCGCACCCACGCCAGCATCGGCAGCAGCCGCGCATTAACGCAGGTCGGCGCGGAATTGTTCGGCTCGCCAACGGTTGCCGGTGATGTGGAAATTGTTAATCTCATGATCGCGTCGGCACGTGCTGCCGGTGCTGCGCCGCTGCTACTCGATTGCGGTCATGTTGCGGTATTCAAAGCGTTGGCGCAGCATTTTGAGTTGTCGCCAAAAGCCACACAAGCTGCCGACGCCGCGCTGGCCGCTAAGAGCAGCAGTGCGCTTGCCGAAATTAAATCGTTGCCAATGGAGGCCAGAAGCTCTCTGGAGGCACTGACGACCCTGTTTGGCCCCGCAAAAATGGTGCTGCAACGCGCTAGGGCCGCACTACCGCGCAACGCCACCATCACCGCGGCCCTAGACCAGCTTGAGGCGGTCGCTGCCGCCATCACTGACGCGGGCGCGCAATGCTCACTGGACTTGGCTGATTTGCCGGGCCTCGATTATCACACCGGCCTCGTGTTCGTCGCGTATCTACAAAACACCACCCAAGTGGTTGCTCGTGGTGGCCGCTATGACGGTGTGGGCGAAGCTTTCACCCAAGGCAACGCGCGAGCGCGGCCTGCGACCGGTTTCTCGTTTGTTGATTTGCGGGCGCTGACCGAAGTCACCTCGACCACAACACCCTAGTCGATGCATCACATATTCACCGTTCGCCCTGAGCGCCGCAGGGGTTTGATCCCTCGCTGGTGTCAGACCCTTCGCTACGCTCAGGGCGAACGGGTTGCGACAATTTTCTACATTCAAAATCACTCGTCTGGACACTCACATGCCACGTAACGTCGTCGTCATCGGCACCCAATGGGGTGACGAAGGTAAGGGAAAAATCGTTGATTGGCTCGCTGAGCAAGTACACGGCGTGGTGCGCTTTCAAGGCGGTCACAACGCCGGCCACACGCTGGTCATCAATGGCAAAAAAACGGTGCTGCGGCTGATCCCCTCGGGCATTCTGCATCCGCACACCACCTGCTATTTGGGCAACGGCGTCGTCGTTTCACCCAATGATTTGCTCAAAGAAATTGGCGAGCTTGAGGCCGCCGGTGTCGAAGTCCGGTCGCGCCTGAAAATCGCGCACGCCTGCCCAGTCGTCGCGCCCTATCACGTCGCCATCGACCAGGCGCGCGAAATCAAACGCGGCGACGCCAAAATCGGCACCACCGGTCGCGGTATTGGCCCCACCTACGAAGACAAAGTGGCGCGTCGCGCCATTCGTCTGCACGACCTGCTCGAGCCCACGCTTGAGGCCAAACTCCGCGAGTTGCTCGAATATCACAACTTTATGCTGAAGCATTATCTGAACGCGGCAGAAGTCGATTTTCAGAAAACCTTCGATATGTTGCTTAAAGCCGGTGAAGACATCGCCCCGATGCTGGCCGACGTTTCGCACTTGTTGGTTGAAGCACGTCGTCACGGCAAGCCGCTGCTGTTTGAAGGCGCGCAAGGGTCCCTGCTTGATGTGGATAACGGCACCTACCCCTACGTCACGTCGAGCAACTGCGTGTCTGGTGCGGCCGGCCCCGGTGCCGGCGTTGGCGCCAAGATGATCGACTACGTGCTCGGCATCACCAAGGCCTACACCACCCGGGTCGGCGCCGGCCCCTTCCCCACCGAGTTGTTTGATGAGGTCGGTGCAGGGCTCGCCAAGCGCGGCAACGAATTTGGCTCGGTCACCGGTCGTCCGCGCCGCTGTGGCTATCTCGACATCCCCGCGCTCAAACGCAGCTTCGAAATTAATGGCGTTGACGGCATGGCAGTTATGAAGCTCGACGTACTCGACGGCATGGACGAAATCAAGATTTGCACTGCCTACGAATTCCGTGGCGAAGTGATCGACCGGCTCCCGTACGGCGCCGCAGCAGTGGCCGATTGCAAGCCGATTTACGAGACCATGCCAGGCTGGAAAGAGACCACCTTTGGCGTGCGTAAATTCGAGCAGTTGCCGATGAGCGCGCAGAGTTATTTGAAGCGCATTGAAGCGTTGACTGGCGTGCCCATCGCGCTGATTTCAACCGGCTTCGAGCGCGATGATACGATTCTGATACAGCATCCTTTGAACTAATAAACGCGAAAAAGCGGGGAGAAAATAGACATGACTGAGACGGGGCATCTGTACGTCACCTGGGAACGCTATCACCGCTTGATCGATCTCCTCGCGCTGCAGGTACACGACTCTCAATGGCAGTTCGACAGCATCATCTGCATCGCGCGCGGCGGTCTGCGGGTGGGCGACCAGCTGTCGCGCATTTTCGA
>JACMNN010000215.1 GCA_014378555.1 Burkholderiales bacterium
ATTGCGGCCGATAAATACGTAATCTGCGCACCAAAGAAAAAGGGCTAGCCGAAGCTAACCCTTTGATTTTTATTGTTATCTTGTAAATAATTCTGGTAGGACGTGGCGGGCTCGAACCGCCGACCAACGGATTAAAAGTCCGCTGCTCTACCAACTGAGCTAACATCCCGAAGCCATAGATTATAGCCATACTTTTGAAATTTGCGCAAGTGGGCATCGCACGCCCGATGAGCAACAGTTTCAACCCATGCGGCGCTTCAAAAAACGCATCAACCCGCCCACTATCGGCAGCTTTTCATAAAGCTCCTCGGCGGCGTCCCAATAGTCGCGGTGATAGCGCACGCGATGATGCGAATCAAACTGCAGATGCGAACTGCCGCGAATGATCTGCGTGGTGTCGGGTTTGTACTTCTTGATGCGAAAGCGGAAGTCCCAGGTCAAAAACGCTTGGTCATCCTGCTCGATTTTGCTGTGAATGACGAATCGCGGATCATGCAGCGAGACGTACATCTCGGCAAATATGTGCTCGATTAGCACCACATCTCGGACTTCGTTGAATGGGTCTTTGAAATACGCGTCCGGCGTGTAGTAGTGGCGCAGTTGCGGCAGCGTGGCTTCGCTGATCGATTCGAAGTACGCCGCGAGACGGTCTAGTCGCTCGCTCACAGCCCGGTCGATTTTTTAATCAACTTGAAATATTGGCTATACGGCAGTAGTCGCAGCAGCTTGAGCTGTCGGGTGAATGCGCGCGGAAAGTGAATTTCAAAATCGCCCGCCTCGTAACCTTTAATCATCTCGCTCGCGGCCTCTTCCGGCTCGATCAAATGCGGCATTTTGAAGTCGTTACCCGCGGTCAGCGGCGTCTTCACAAAGCCGGGGTTCACCACCGAAACGCCGATGCCTTTTTCGCTCAGATCAATGTAGAGCGTTTCCGCAAAGTTGATCATCGCGGCCTTTGACGGCCCGTACACCATCGCCTTCGGCAATCCGCTGTAGCCGGCAACCGACGCGACCACGCTGACATGGCCGCTGCCCTGTTTCAAAAAATATTGCGTGAGCAACGCGCTGGCGTTCATCGCGCCATACACGTTGGTTTGCATCATGCTGCGGATGGCCTCTTCGTTTAGCTCCCAGGCGCGAATAGCGCGGTAGGTGCCCGCCATCACAATACCCAGATCAAGGCCGCCCCAACTGTGGTGAATGCTTTCCAAAGCGGCAGCCAACGACTTACCGTCCGCGATGTCGAGCGGTAAGCGCAGCGCATTAGCCTGCGTGCCAAATGCATCATCAAGGGTCTGTGCGGTTCGCGCCGACACCGCCACTTTCGCCCCCTTAGCCAGCAACGCGTCGGCGAGCGCTTTGCCAATGCCGGTAGAGGCGCCGATGATCCAGATGCGCTGCTTGGCCCAGTCACGGATGGGGGGATTGAGTGTGGCCATTAATTTCGCCGGTTACTGTTTGGTGAATGAAATCAGCACTTCGCCCAGCTTGAAGCCGAACTTTGAAAACACCGCGCGATTGATCATGACCTTGTCGTCGACCTGATACATCCAGTCATCAAAATCGACGTTGTAGACCTTGTCATCAACCGGCAGCGCCAGCACGTACTTCCAGTTCAGCGCGTTGCCGGAGGCCGAACCCACCGCCTCGCCCACAACGTCTGCCGCGGTGCCGATGTAGCGATCGCCCGCCTTTTTGATGGTCCACACGCGGCGCTCTTTTTTGCCATCGGCGTAGGTGAAATCTTCGTCCAGCGTTCCAGTGTCGCCGACCCAGGTGCCTTTCATGTCGACGGTCATGCGCCGGATGACTTTGCCCGAGCGGTCCTGCACGATACCGTGCGCGATCACCCGACCGTTGAAGTATTGCTGCAAGTCAAATTTCGGCTTTTCCTGTGCATAGTCGGACACTTGCACTGACGCGCAGCCGGCAAGAAGCGTCGCTGCCAATGCGACCCAGAACGATTGAAGTAAGCGGGATTTGAGTTTCATGATGATTTTTTAACTTTTCAAAATCTACGGTGAATTTTCCAGAGCAGCGCCAAAGCAGCAAGCTTCAGCACGCACGGAAGCACGGTGTACGCCAGCGTGAGCGCGGCCACATTCGACGCGGGCTCGCCCGAGCGGTAACCGAAGGCGCTCACCATCGGCAGCGCAAGCCCGGCCGCCAGCGCGAGGTTGGCCTTAGTGGCGAACGTCCACACGCCGAAATAGCTGCCTGTTTGATCGCGAGCGTTGCGCTCATCGATGGCATCCGCCAGCAGCGCCGGCGGCAGAGCGAGATCTGCGCCAAGCGCGATGCCGCTCGCAATGCACACCACCAAAAATCCGATGTGGTCGCCCACACCAAAACTTGCCGCCCAGGAAAACGCGAGCACTGCGAGCACCATGCCTAGGCCCCAGGCGGCGGCTTTGCCAAGCCTTGCAGCAAGCATCACCCAAAGCGGCATGGCGAGAGCGCCGGCAAGAAAATAGCTCACCAGAAATATTGGCTCCCAGTCTTTGGCGCGCAACACGTCGTCAACAAAAAACAGCAGCAAGGTCGCTGGAATCGCCGAAGCAATTCCGTTCAATGCAAACACCGCGAGCAAGGCCACGAAGCGCTTGTCTTTTAATACGCCGAGCAACGCCTGCGACTCGACGGTCGCGGCCTTCGCTTCGCGCAGTCGCCACAACGCAAACAGCGTGGCAGTCAGCGCTATTGCGAACAGCCATGAAAACCGCGCGAGGCCTAGTCCGATTGGTGCAGATTGCGTGCTGCCACTCGCAAGCAGCGTCGGCAACGCGGCGGCAACCAGCACGCCAAGCAGCCCAACCGCCTCGCGACTGGCCGTGAGTCGCGTGCGGGCCGCGGAATCGGGCGGCAACTCTGCACCCCATGCGCTGTAGGCAATGGTGGCGAGGCTAAAGCCGAAGTAGACAAGGATTAACGACAGTGTGAGCCACGGCCACAGCGAGATGGAAAGCGCCGACGCCACAGCGGGATTGAGCAACCCCAGCATGCCCAGTAGCAACACCACGCAGGCAATGGCGATTGCCGAGAATCGCGACGCGAGGCGGTCCGACCAGCGGCCCAGTAGCGGGTCAACAAGCGCATCGGAAAAGCGCAGCACCAGCAGCAGCAAACCGAGGGAGCTTAGCGATAGCCCTAGCTCGGCATACAACTTCGGCACGTGAACGTAAATGGGCAACGCGGCCATCGCGAGCGGGGCTGCAAACAAGCTGTAGCGGACAAGCTCACGCTTGCTAACGGTCTGCACGAAATCGCCCTAATCGCCCTTGGGCGTCACTCAGGCTTGCCGAGCAGCAAATTACGGATCCGCAGTTGCGACGACTTTTCGTTAAGCCAGATGCCGAAAAATGCGTCAGCAAACGCTGGATCAACTACCTCACCGCGGTATGCCCCGTTGTAGAAAAATTTTGATGATTTCGTTGCAGTGACCACGCCCGTCAATCGATCACCGTCTTTAACGTCGGCGAACACACGCTCCATTTCAGCAAGCCATTTCGGGTAAACCGTATCGCTACCGATGCCCTGACCGCGCATTTCATCGATGCTGCGTTCGGCGAGTTGTTTCGCTGAAAAGGTTCGCAAATATTGCAGATCTAGCGCGTAGGGTTTGTTGCGATCAAACGACGCACCCACGGGGGTCCACAGGTACACGTTGTAAACCTGAAACCCGAACATGCGCAGCTGCCCGCCACCGAGCACTTTAAGTTCGGGCATACCTGCCTTGGCGGTGGCTGAAAGTGGTGGCGCGGCGCTGGCCGTTTGCGCGGTCGCGGGCACATGACTGAACGTTAGCGCTGCGCAAACCAATATGGCGGCGAACGCTGGCGTCCGTTGCAATGAAGTGTGTCGCTTAGCGCGACAGCGTGTATTGACCAACATTGATACTCCCCGCTTCAAAACCTGCGATGCAGTAGGCTAAATAGAAGCGCCAGAGCTTCATGAAATTTTGTGAAAAGCCCTGCGCGGTGATTTCGTCATGGCGAGCATCGAATTGTCGTAACCATCGGCGCAATGTCTCGGCGTAATCAAGCCCGAATTCAAAGCGCTCAATGACTTGCATCTGCGCGCCATTGGCCTTGACTTCGAAGCGCTCTGGCGATGGCAGCATGCCGCCCGGAAAAATGTATTGCTGAATGAAATCGCTGGTTGATTCGTATTGCTCAAAGCGCTTCTCATCAATGGTGATGACTTGCACGCAGGCCCGGGCAGTAGGTCGCAGCGCTTGTTGCACCGCCTGAAAGTAGCTGTCCCAATATTTCTGGCCCACCGCTTCAAACATTTCGATCGAGGCGACGCCATCAAACGTCGCGCCAAATCGTTTGGCAACGTCGCGATAGTCACACAACTCAAACTGCACTTGCGACTCAAGCCCTGCCGCCTTGATCCGTTCACGAGCACTTTCCAACTGCGCAGGCGACAGCGTGATGCCGGTGACGCGCAAGCCGCGTGACGTGGCGGCGTATTCAGCAAAGCCGCCCCAACCGCAGCCGATTTCGAGAATGTGCCCACCGATAGGCGCATTAATTTCGGTGAGGATGCGTTCGTATTTTGCGATCTGCGCGGCTGCGAAATCGCCCTGCAGATTGCCGTTAAACAACGCGGATGAATAGGTCATAGTCGAGTCAAGCCACTCGCGATAGAACGTATTGCCCAGGTCGTAATGGGCTTCGATATTTTTACGAGCTTGTTTTTTGCTGTTGTTGCGCAGCAGGTGCCGCAATTTAAATAGCCAGCCCTTCCAGCCGCGCCCGTAAAAGGCGGGCATCAGCTCGTTCTGGTTTTTTGCTAACAACGTCAACAGCAGAACCAGGTCGGGCGAATCCCACATCCCGTTGAAATAGCCCTCACCGAATGCCACATCACCGCCGGTGAGAATCTGGGTGCAGATGGCCAAATCATGAATCTCAATGTGCGCATGAACGCCGTGTGTGGAAGCGCCGAATTCATGGCGGCTTTTGTCAGGCAGCGTGGCGGTGATGCGGCCATGACGCAAACCGCCGAGCAGCTTGAACAGCACCCGCGCCGCGATCGGCAGTGACGGCGGGAGGGGAGGGAAGGTGGTGTCAGTAGCACTCATGAGCGCGAAATACCTGTCATGGTTGATTTAAGTTTGCCTAAAAACGGCACACGCTTTGCCAGCAAAAGCAGCGCGTGAAAGTGAATACGCGCGACGACTGCGAGCGTTTGTAACGGGAACCGCAACGCGACGCGGCGCAGATTCGTAGTGGTGAGCGGTTGCGCTGAACCTGAAATGTGGGTGTGCAGCAATGGCCCATTGCCGTCATCGCCGTCGTAATAATCGATGCGCGCCATCCAGCGGTCGGCGGCGAAATTGAAACGGAACCGGTAGCCGCCACGCACTTCGTTGAACGGTGAGACGTGAAGCTGCTTGGTCGTTTCGAGTAATTCACCCGATTGGATGCTGGCTCCCGCCGTGGGCGTTAACAAATAGCTGTGCGACTGACCAAAGGTGTTGTTGACCTCGACCAACACCGCGCAAACTTCGCCAACGTCGTTAGCCTCGTTAGAGCTGCGCCGGCACACCCAAAAACTTACTGGGTTGAACACATAACCGAGCATGCGCGGAAAGCTGTGCAGATCAACTTCGATCTGATTTTCTGCAGCAGTGGCGATGCCGTTTTCAATCAGGATTTTGCGAATCCAAGCAAGCGTTGAGGAACCGTCACGCGCGCCGTGGTCGCGCTCCTGAAACGACACCAAACCACCGCGATTGACGGCCATTTGCTGCGCTACATCACCCAGCTTACCAAGCGGAATGCGCAGACAAAACAAGGGGTAGACGAACTTGTGGTTAGCGGGCCGAAAGCGCTCGTGAACCACGTCACCGACGATGATGGCGGCAGCACTCATTCAGCAGCCAGTAGTACGGTGGATGGCAAACTTGCGGCGCCGATAAGGTTCACCACATCAAGCGCAGACGACAACCCATCTTCGTGAAAGCCGTTCTTGAGCCATGCGCCAGCGTAATACGTAAGATTCTGTCCCTGCACATCGGTGAGCTGGCGCTGCGCAGCGATTGCGGCCTGATTCAGCAGCGGGTGCCAGTACTCGAACTCGGCGATCACCGCGTCTTCACGTGGCTCAACAGGTGGGTTTAATGTCTCGAACAGTTGCGTTTTGAACGGCAACGGTTGCAGCAAATTCATCCAATAGGTGAGCGCGACCGGGCGCACGTTATTGGCATCGTTGACCTGCAAATAATTCCACGCCGACCAAGCTCTACGGCGGCGCGGCATGAGGGTTTGGTCGGTGTGCAGTACGCAGCGATTGGCTTGATAGCGGACCGCCGAAAGTGCGCTATGTTCGACGTCAGTCGGTCGCGCGAGTAATTTGAGCGCTTGATCGCTGTGGCACGCCAACACCACCGAATCGAACTGTTCGTGACCGCGCGCGGTCGTCAGCTCGACGAAGCCGACGCCGCGCACGATGCGCGTGATCGGTGTGCTGAGCCGTATGTCGCGCAGCTGCTTGACGATTGCCTCGACGTAGGTTCTTGAGCCGCCACGAACGGTCATCCACTTCGGGCGATTTTTTACGCGAAGCAAGCCGTGGTTGTGGCAAAAACGCAGCAACATGGGCAACTCAAAATCAAGCACGTCACCGCGTGGCGTAGACCAGATGGAGCCGACCATCGGCCAGAGGTACCAATCAAACAATGCCTGCGAAAAGCGCTCTTGGGCAAGAAATTCGCGCACCGACATTTGCGGGACGCGCGCCTCAACAACCATCGCCGTGGCCATGCGGTTAAAGCGCACGATATCTGCCAGAAAGCGCAGAAACTTGGGCTTAAATACGTTTTCGGGTTGTGCAAACAGCGATGCGAAATTGGTACCCGACCATTCGATGCCATCGCGATCAGCGCGCACTGCAAACGACATGTCACTCGGTGCGAGGTCAACGCCCAGCTCGTCAAAAAGCTTGAGAATGTTGGGGTAGGTGTGATCGTTGCACACCAGAAATCCGGTATCAACGGGCGCGGTGATGCCGTCCAGCGTTACGTCAACGGTATGGCTGTGCCCGCCGAAGTAATCTGCGGCTTCAAATAGCGTGACGGTGTGGCCCGCCTGCTCCAGATAGAACGCGGACCCCAAACCCGAGATGCCAGCGCCGACGACGGCGATGCGCATGTTGACTCCAAATTGCACGAGAAATAATGTTCTCTCGTACGTCGCCGCGGCTCCGGTGGTTTTTCTCCGCCTTTATGGGACCGCTTAATGCTCCCTGACTATGTAGCGCGCCTAGCTTGCGAGCAGCTTGCCTCGACCGTAAATTTCGGCGTAAGCCGAATGATTGTGGATCGCTTCAAAATTTTCGCTGGCCACCATGAATTCACCGATGTGTTCATGCAATTGGCAGGCCAGCGCTACGTCGCGCACCAAATCTTCAACAAACTTCGGGTTGTCGTAGGCGCGTTCTGTCACGAACTTTTCGTCGGCACGTTTCAGCACCCCGTACAGCTCGGACGATGCTTCGCGCTCAGCAATATCAATCAGCGCGTCAATGGTCAACGCAGTGGAGCCCTCGGCGCGAATGGTGATGTGCGAACGTTGATTGTGCGCGCCATAGTCAGAAATTTTCTTCGAGCAGGGGCAAAGGCTGGTCACCGGCGCGACTACCTGAACGGTAAGCCGTGTGCCCTGCGCAGCGGTGGTTTCAACGATGAGTTTGACGTCACTATCGAGCAGGCTTTCGACGCCAGAAACTGGCGCCGACTTGCGTCGAAAATACGGGAACGACATTTCGAGGTATCCGGTTTCGGCCTCTAATTTTTCGCGCATTTGCGATTCAAGCGTGAGAAAGCCGGTCGAGTTGATCGGCGCGCGCGCATCGTCAAGCAACTGGATAAAGCGCGACATATGCGTACCCTTGACCTGCTCAGGCAGACCAACGTACATGGCAAAAGTCGCCACGGTGCTTTGCACCTCGCCGTCCGCGGCAATAATTTTCATTGGGTACCGTAGGGCCTTGATGCCGACCCGTTGAATCGGCAGGTGCCGGCCATCGGGCGAGGACTGGGTGTCGTCAAGAGTTTGCGGTGGCGCCGCTTGGTATACCGCGCGATCAAATGCGTTCATGGGTGTAGTTTAGCGGGACGCAAGCCTAGGGCTTCTGCGCCAGTAGGGCTTCAATTCTTTGCACAAGTGCAGTACTTTGGGGCTCAACGCCGCTTTCAAAGCTTTCCACGCGAGTACCTTTGCGATCGATTAGATATTTGTGGAAATTCCACTTTGGCTCGGCGCCGGTGTTTTTCACCAGGCCCGCAAATACCGGGTCATTGCGTAGCGGTTTCGCTTCTACTTTGGCAAACACCGGAAAGCTGACGCCAAAGTTCGCTTGGCAGAATTCCGCGATTTTTTTGTTGCTTCCAGGCTCTTGTCCACCAAAGGCATTGGCCGGAAACCCCAAAACCACCAGTCCGCGGGATGAATATTTTTTGTGTAACGCCTGCAAGCCTTCGTATTGCCCGGTGTAGCCACATTCGCTGGCGGTATTCACCACTAAGACAACGCGACCCTCGTATTGGCAAAGCGATACGGGTTTGCCGCCGGTAAGCGGCTCAACCGTATGGTTTAGAACGGCCGGACAGGCGAACGCCACCTCCGACCCTGTGGCGCAGGCAATCAACGCGACAACGCTAGACAGTCTAAAAATTAAACGCTTCATGTCCTAGACAATATCAAAATCATGACGTAGACTAACTGTAACTTGTTGGTCTGTCAATGAGTTCCGTGTGACCAACAGTTAACGCTCAAAGGCATGAATTTTTTAGTCGAAAACCCCGCCGGTAGTGCATCAAACGCCGCGAGCATCGCTTCACACTTGGCGATCAGCGCTGTGGAGCGCGATACCGGATTATCGAAAGACGTGCTGCGCGTGTGGGAGCGGCGCTACGGTTTTCCGGTGCCCGAGCGCGATGCCAACGGAGAGCGACTTTATCCGCTGTCGCAAGTAGAACGTCTGCGTGCGATCAAGCGCTTGATGGATTCGGGACATCGGCCCGGCAAACTGCTGTCGCTGTCTGAAGCAGATCTTGACACGCTAACCAGCCGGCAAAATCGCCCGCGACGAGGCGATGAATCGGGTGATTTGCAGCGGCAGGTGATTGAGCTGATTCGCAGCCACGACATGTCCGGCCTGCGTCGGCACTTGAGCTTGTGGCTGATGAAGACGGGTTTGCAGGAATTCGTCGTCGAGACTGTCGCTCCCTTAAATCGCGCCGTGACCGAGTCTTGGATGCGCGGTGAGCTTGAGGTGTTTGAAGAGCGCGCCTACGCAGAGCAGCTACAGATGGTGTTGCGCAGCGCAATGCTGCCGGGCGTAAATTGCATCAGCGAGCCGCGCTTTTTGCTGGCGACGTTGCCCAATGAGGTCAGTGCGCTCGGTTTGCTGATGATGGAGGCGCTGTTGGCTCCTGAGGGCGTTCAATGCACGTCAATCGGCACACAGGTGCCCATCCCCGAAATTGCGGCGGCCGCTAAGGCGTTTGATGCCGACATCGTGGCGCTGGCGTTCTCGGCGTCGTTCAGCTCCAAGCAGGCGGTGGCGAGCCTTGAATCGATACGCTCAGTGATTCCAAAAAGCACTGCTATTTGGGTCGGCGGAGAGCTGATCCGTCGCTTGCGTCGTGATATTCCCGGCGTTACCCCGACCGGCTCGCTGGCCGACATGCTCGCGGCACTTCGGCAATGGCGGGCAGAACATCGCACGAGTTAGCCGTCTATGAGTTTTAAAGGCAACAAAGCCTCGCTGCCATCAAAGCCTTGCGTGTGCTGCGGCCGGGACATGACTTGGCGCAAGTCATGGGCGAAAAATTGGGCGGATGTTAAGTATTGCTCGGACCGATGTCGAGCAAAGATGCGTTCCGCCGGCACTTCTGACACTTTATAGGTTTTGTAATGCCATCCGTTTCAAAAACGCGTTCGCCCTGCCGACGCCTTATCGTTGTGCTCGGCGATCAACTTAACCACGACTCCAGTGCGTTTGACGGCTTGGACATTACGACCGATGTCGTGTTGATGGTCGAAGCACGCGCCGAATCGACACATGTGTGGTCACACAAAGCGCGCACAGCGCTTTTTTTGTCGGCGATGCGCCACTTTGCCTCCGAGTTGCGTGACAAGGGCGTCCATGTTGAATATCGTCAGCTTGACCTGCAGGCCGATGCGTCACTGAATGCGGGATGGTTGGCGGCGATTACGCAGTACCAGCCCGAGTCACTTATTTGCGTGGAACCCGGCGATTTGCGGGTTTGGCAGGCGTTGAACGAAACAGCGGCCGCGGCGAAGCTGCCGGTGGATATTCGCGCCGATCGCCACTTTCTGTGCTCTCGCGATGCCTTTGCGAAATGGGCGGGCGACAGCAAAAGCTTGCGCATGGAATTTTTCTATCGGCAGATGCGACGCGAGCACAAGGTGTTGATGGACGGCGATCAGCCGACCGGCGGCCAGTGGAATTTTGATGGCGACAATCGCAAGAGTTTTGGCAAAGCTGGGCCGGGATCAACGCCCCAGCCACCCCAGTTTGCCCACGACGACATTACCCGCGACGTGCTGGCACTGGTCGAGCGCGAATTCAGCGATCACCCGGGCGTGCTGGCAAACTTCAACTGGCCCGTTACGCGCAGTCAGTCGCTGCTGGCGCTGCAAAGTTTTATTGACGACCGACTTGGCGCTTTCGGCGCACATCAGGACGCAATGTGGACGGGCATGGCGTTTGGCTGGCATTCGTTGCTATCGACATCGCTCAACCTGAAACTGCTCGACCCGCGCGAAGTAATTGCCACGGCGGAGACCGCATGGCGCGAGCGGGGGCTCGATTTAGCCGGTGTGGAGGGTTTCATCAGGCAAATTCTGGGCTGGCGCGAATTTATGCGCGGGGTGTACTTTCTAGACATGCCATCGCTCAAAACCGACAATCATTACGGCCATAAAAACGCGCTGCCGAAGTGGTACTGGACCGGCGAAACGAAGATGAATTGCCTGCGCGAGGCGATCACACAAACGCTTGATCACGGTTATTCGCACCACATTCAGCGATTGATGATCACCGGCATGTTCGGCATTACCGCTGAAATTACGCCGCAGCAGATTTCTGACTGGTATCTCGCGGTGTATGTCGATGCAGTGGAATGGGTCGAGCTGCCGAACACTGCGGGCATGGCGCTATTTGCCAACGGCGGGCGTTTCACCAGCAAGCCCTACGTCGCGAGCGGAGCGTATGTCAAGCGCATGAGCAATTACTGCAACGGCTGCACCTACAAGCCCGCCGTCAAATCGGGCAATGACGCCTGTCCGATGACCACGTTGTACTGGAATTTTCTCGACAAACATGAGAAGACGTTTGCGAGCAATCCGCGCACCTCTCTGATGGTCAGCAACTTGCAGCGAATGAGCGACGTGGAGCGTGCTGCCGTTCGCGCTGACGGCAAGCGAATGCTCGCCAACTTAGACGATTTGTAAGCCCATACCGAGCAACGTTTAATCGCCATTCTGCATAGCCAAGATGCCTGAGTAGAACCCGAACAGACTATTGCTGCGTATACCGATAAACTTATGGCGTTTGAATCGCCTCGATGGCCCGCGCAATGGCGCACCGGCCACCGCTCGATTCCCCGTTTAGCCACCCGATGGCAAACACGGCCACTCGCTGCACCTGCACCCCGTTCAAAAGGCTCCCTCATGCTTTATGCTGAATTATTCAAAGACCTCGAAACCGTTCGCTGGAGCATGGCAACCGACGTGCCATGGGACTCGTTTGACGCCACCAAGTTAACCGACGAACAAGCCAACACCATTCGCTTAAACGCGATCACGGAATGGTCGGCACTGCCCGCCACCGAAATGTTTTTGCGCGATAACCGTACCGACAGCGATTTCTCAGCGTTCATGTCGATTTGGTTTTACGAAGAGCAGAAGCATTCGTTGGTGCTGATGGAATACTTGAAGCGCTTCCGGCCAGAACTGGTGCCAACTGAGGCCGAGCTTGATGCGGTGCGCTTTGATTTCGATCCAGCGCCCCCGCTAGAAACGTTGATGATGCATTTTTGCGGTGAAATTCGCCTGAATCACTGGTATCGCCGCGCCGCTGAGTGGCACAGCGAGCCGTTGATCAAACACATCTATGGTTTGATCGCGAAGGACGAAGCCCGTCACGCCGGCGCATATCTGAAATACCTGAAACAAGCGATTTCGCGTGCCGCCGCTGAAAAAGTGAACGAAGTGAAAGCGGGTTTCGCGAAGATCGGATTTTTGATGGCGGCCAGCGGCCGCGCCGGAAAGCCGATGCATCCGACCAACCTGCATGTCAATCAATCGCTGTTTCCGAACGACACAGTGCAAAGCAAGTTGCCCGACCCTGAATGGCTGGAACGCTGGCTTGATACGCAGATCAACTTCGACAAGGAATGGGAAGGCAAGGTGGTGAAAATGATCCTGCACAACCTGTCGTCGCTGTTTGGCAAAAGTTTTGAATCCTTGGGCGACTTGAACAAATATCGGAAGTCGCTGCTGGCGGTTTGAGGCTGCGCGAATCAGCTGCAAAAGCTGAAATCAAAACCAGCTTTTGCCTGAAATCGCCGCTCATAAAGGCCTGAGCCACGCTTTTTGCGATTGTCGACAAGGACGATTTTGCTCAATCAGCCTAAGCGCACCGGCCATTTCGCGGCAAAGCCGTAACAAGAATTTTTGGCGTTTTTCGCAGAAAAATGGTCTGCTAACGCGCTGATCAGCCCGATCACGCATAATCCATCCCGAAGTCGGCTAGGCAGTCGCCGGTTGAGTAATCAACGGGAGGAAGGTCCGGGCTCCGTAGAGCAGGGTAACGGCTAATGACCGTCCGTCGTGAGGCGAGGACTAGGGCCACAGAGACGAGCGTATTAAGTTACGGTGAAACGCGGCAACCTCTACCCGGAGCAATATCAAATAGGCATGTGCAGTGAGTGGGCAACCATTCACCCAAGGCGGCTCGTTGGAGCATGCGGGTAGGTAGCTTGAGGCGCGTGGTAACACGCGTCCTAGAGGAATGACTGCTACGGTGCGCGGGTAAAACCGTTCGCCGACAGAACCCGGCCTATCGGCCGACTTCACTTTTCAACATGATCAAAGGCGCGGCGTAAAACGCACCCGCCTTTGGTATGAGCCCTAGCCCACCCTAGCTAGGTTTGCCTGCGTACTTGACCACCAGCGCCATCAACTGCTCGTCTTGGTACGGCTTGCCGAGGTACTCGTTCACACCGAGCTCCATCGCGTGATTACGATGTTTCTCGGCCGTGCGGGAGGTGATCATGATGATCGGAATGTGGCTCTGACGGTTGTCCGCCTTGATCGTTTTGGTGAACTCAAAACCGTCCATGCGCGGCATTTCGATGTCGAGCAAAATCACGTCAGGATTAGCGTCCGACAGGATTTGCAGTGCATCCAATCCATCTTTAGCGGTGAGCGCCTTGTAGCCTTCGCGCTCAAGCAAACGCGTGGTGAATTTGCGCACGGTCAGTGAGTCGTCCACCACGAGCACCACGGGCACCCGAGCTTCTACTTCCATCAATACGGGTTCTGGAGGCACGTAGGCAGACGCGGCGGACGCATCGATTGTGACCATGGGTGCCGAGATCGCTGCCGGCGCCAATGTTGGCGCAATCGCCGGAATGGCGGCGCCTTGCGTGCTTGGTGGTTGCGCTGCGCCCCACGGGGGAACGATGGCTGCTGCGGGCGCTGATGGAGCGGCCTCAGTCACCGATACTTGATCGACTGCAAGCTCAGCCACAACGGCCTCGGGCGCTGGCGTGTCGGTCACTGCCGGCAGCGGATTCGCAGTGGCGACCACCGGCAGTACCGCTGCAACACGACGCGACACATCTGGTTCGCGGGCCAAAATCAAGTTGAGCGGATTTATGAGCAATGCAATGGTGCCGTTGGCGAGCACAGTCAGCCCCGCCAAACCCGGCACCCGCGCCAGTTGTGGTCCGTAGGGCTTGGCTACGACCTCCTGATTGCTAATGATGCGATCAACCTCGACCGCCGCCATCGAGTCACCGGCGCGCAGTACGATCACTGGCGCGTTCCGCTGTGCATCGACGTCATGACTGATGCGCATCAAACTACCGAGCGAACGAAACTCTAGCTGACTGCCGCCGTGGTCGAGAAGGCCCGACGCTACGGCGGCTGCGCGCTCTTTGGCTGGCACTTGACGCACCTGCGAAATCAGCGACGACGGTATGCCAAATACAGCTTTGCCAACACGGACCAGTAGCACCTGCGTGACCGCGAGCGTTAAGGGTACCGACAACGTGAACGAGGTGCTGACGCCCGACACAGTGTGAACTTCAACGCGACCGCCTAACGCGGCCACTTCGCTGCGAACTACGTCCATGCCGATGCCGCGGCCGGCCACGGCTGTGACCTGCTCAGCCGTCGAAAATCCGGGCTGGAAGATGAACTCGACCAACTGGCCATCGGTGGTGTCGTCGCCGGCGGCAATCAAGCCCAGCGCCACCGCGCGATTGCGCACTTTGTCCAATGGGATACCACCACCGTCGTCAACCAACGAGATGGCAACTTCATTGCCTTGTTGACGCGCGCTCAAGGTCAACTCGCCAATGCCCGGTTTGCCAATCGCTAGACGCGACTGTTCAGACTCAATACCATGCGCTAGCGCATTACGAACTAAGTGCTCTAACACCGGCGCCAAACGCTCCAGTACGCTGCGGTCGATCTCAATGCGCCCGCCCTGAATGTCCAGGTTGGCGCGCTTACCGAGTTCTTTGGCCGTCTGCCGCAGCAGCCGATACAAGCGATCCGAAACATTCGAAAACGGAACCGTGCGCAGCGTTTGCAGGCGCAACTGCACTGAGCGCGACAAACGTGTTTGGGTGAGCAGCGCGATGTCGGCATCGGCCAGATTTTTGAGCAAGCTTTGCTGCACCGTCGCCACGTCGTTCACGCCTTCAGCCAAGCCGCGTGTCAGCTCTTGGAATCGGGTGTAGCGGTCAAACTCAAGCGGATCAAATTCAGACTCTTGGTCCAAACGCGATTGAATTTGCGATTCGCCCTGAATTTCAATTTCTCGTAATTGCCCACGCAAGCGCA
Source organism: Burkholderiales bacterium (assembly GCA_014378555.1). Taxonomy (GTDB): domain Bacteria; phylum Pseudomonadota; class Gammaproteobacteria; order Burkholderiales; family Casimicrobiaceae; genus Casimicrobium. The sequence continues at coordinate 15,117 of JACMNN010000215.1, forward strand.
CCACCGACGCCGTCAAGTCGAGCAAACCCGCCTTGAGATTGCGCATCTCGGCTTCGATTCGCGAACGATGGATCGAAATTTCGCCCGCTTCGTCGGCCAATTGTTCAACTGCGTCACTGCGAACACGAAGGAACGCGGCACCCACTTCTGCGGCCAGTGGTGCGGCCACCACGGTGGGACGGATGGCGAGGCTGCGAGCAACTTCGGTCAGCGAGCGCGGCGCGGCAACAACCCGACTGTCTAGGTCACTGGTTAATGCCTCATTTGCTGCCGCAAGCGTAGCCTCTGCAGGTTCTGCGGGTCGCGCCAACTCAGCCAGTTCACGTTCGGATTCAATAGCCTGCGCCGCGGCAAGTGCCGATGCGGCAAACCTTGGCAACACAACATCTTTTTCGCCACGCGTTAGCCGCTCAAGCAAAAAGGCAATATCGTCAAGATATTCGTCGAAGCTATCAAACGTAGCCGACTCTGGGGCATCAGCCACGTCCAGCAATCGCGTCTCAAGGCTATGCGCCACTTCACCCAACCGCATAGCGCCCGCCATCCGAGCACTGCCCTTCAGGGTGTGCAGCGTGCGCTTGAGGCCGTCGGAATGAACGGGGTTGCGCACATCACTGCGCCATGCGTTCACTTGCGCGCTAGCGGTAGGAAACAGCTCTTGGGCTTCCTCGATGAAAATGGGCAGCACTTGCTCATCAATGTCGTCGCGGATGTCAACGAGGGGATCCTCGGCGCTACGCGCAATCGTGCGCGACTCAATTGATGGCGGTGGCGGTGGCACGACTCGTGGCGCAACAATCGGGGCTGCGACCGGTGGTGGTGGATTTGCGACGACAACGTTGGCCGCCATCGCGCTTGTTGCGCTGGGACTAATCAATGCGGCAAAAACAGCGGTTGCAGCCGGCGTTATAACGACAGGCAAAATCGCAGTCTCGGCGACGACTGACGATGGTTCCTGAGCCAAAGCGGTCGACTTAGCAGCGACTGTTGGCGTCTCAATAGGCGGCTCAGCTCGCTCAAGCGGTTCCATTGCCAGCGCGGAGTGGTCGGCATGAGTGTTCGCGATGACAAGCCCAGCGGAAGGGAGTGGGCTGTCAATTAACGGGGTGGCCTGCGCAGCGGATGCCTCTAAATGCACCGGCATCGTTTCAACGTCAGCGACTACATCGACAGGGGCGGGCTCAGCGATTGCCAGTGCAACAGCGGCCTCCCCAACACTATCCAACTCGGCCGTGTCCGCGATTGGCAGCGCCAACGGCGCGGCTGCGGAGGCCTCGTTGACAGTCACCGCAGCAAGCGGCGCCACGGCATCAACCGCGAGCGTTTCAATGGGCAGTTCAAGCGCCTGCTCTTCAGCTTGCGTTTGTTCCAACAATTCGGTTTCGACCCTTAACCCGACGTTGCCCGTCTCGGCGATGATCGCAAGCAATTGATTTCGCGAGTACTCGAAGTGGGTGATCTCTTCTGGGGACATCGGCGACTGCGCTTGTAGGCGCAAAGTCGCCGTTCGCAACGACTGAATGGCCGACGCGAGTACGCTGCCCACCGACGCTATTCGACCAGTGCGACGAATCGCCATGAGCACGGTCTCAACGAGTCCTGCAAAGTCGCCGATCTCGAGAAAGCCTGCTGTTCGGTGTATGCCGCACAACGTGTGACTGGCGCGCACCATGGAATCGCTCGGTGACTGCCCGCTGTCGAACTGCATCAGCGTTAACTCATAGTCGAGCGTTTGCAGATGAACGCGAGTTTCGTCGGTGAGTATCGAGAACAAGGCCCGCGAAACTGACACGCCGAGCACTTCTACATCGTCACTTCCCGCAAGATTCAGGTCGAACTCGAACTCGGGGCTAGCGAGATCGACGGCGTCGACTGCCGCAGCGCCAAAAGGCGCGCCTTGCAACAGAGAAATATCTAGTGGTGCCTCAGCGGCCTTATTGACCTGCGGCGTGGCAACCGCGTCAGCCAGAAGCAGGTCCAACTCCGCGCCGCTGAGTTCGACCACATCAACTTCAATCGCAGGAAATGCGATCGGCGCGACGAGGGTCATCGAAGCGTCAGGCGTAACAGGCTTTGCCGCCGCTGGCGCCGCCAAATTCGCGCCGCCAACGCTAATACGCGGCGCGCAGCTTGCAATTAGGTCGTCGAGTATCGATACATCCAGTTGCACATGGTTTTGCGTGCGCAATTCCTCAACCCAAGCGGTGAAGTGCTCAGCCGCGGCACCAATCAACTTGATTTCTGGCTCGTTAACCGAGCGATCGGTTTCCAGCGCGTTGTTAAGAACGTTTTCAACACGCCAAGCCACCTCTGCCAGATCGGTTTGCCCGACCATACGTCCGCTGCCCTTGAGCGTGTGAAACGCGCGACGAGTATCGACCAGCACGTCGCGGCGATCATGGTGAACGCTCAGCTCTGCGTGCTGAGCCCGTACTGCCGCCACGACTTCGATCGCTTCTTCAACAAAGATCTCAAGCAACGCCGTGTCCTGCTCGTCTTGCCGGGAGTCAACCAGCCGAGAGGTTTCCATCGAGGTGGGCGGCAAACGCGTGCTTCCGCCAACAACCGCTGCAACGGCGGCCGTCAGCGCCTCGCTTGGCGTACTTGTATTGTCAAGCAGACGCAGAGCTTCGTTCGAAGCCGCTGATAGGCTCGGATCAGACAATAGTTCGGCGTCCTGCCTTACGCCCTGAAGCGTAGAGCGCAGGGTGTCGCGTAATTCCGCGCTATCTGGCTCATCGCTAATGGCGCGCGCGAGCGGTCGAAGCAAACGTTGACGTTCAACGATGGACGCCTCGACGCTGTCGTCACTATCCGCAATTTCCAGCTCGACCTCACCGCTGAAGCGGCGTGTGAGACCTGCAAGAATTGCGTCGGCATCTTGGTCACGGCGCTCCCGGACGTCAACGTAGAAGCTCAGTCCCGCCAGCACGTCGGCCAGAGAATCAATTTCTTGCGTGCTTAAAGTTGCATCGCGACGAACCAACTCAATCAAGCGATCGGACGTCTTGGTCAATAGTTCGTTGGCGTCATTCCAACCCAACATGCGCATGGCACCGGACACCTGGCCCAACAACGCCGGCACCGGCTTGAGTTCCTCAACGGCCGTACGGTCGCGGAAAACCGTATCTAGAGCCTGTTCGACGAGGCGCATATTAATGCGAATCTCGCGTGCTACCTGAGCTATGGTTTGCTTTTCTTGCGCCAGTCGCGTGAGCGAATTCGCTTCGACCTCGGCCCGTAATTCCGCCGGGATCGGCGCGTTTGACGTGGCGTACGATAGGCGTTGAACAGCGCGATCGACCTGCGTGTGAAACGAAACGGGGAGCGCTGCGATGTGCTCTAACGCTGTCTCAAAAAGAATAAGGCTGGTCGCGAATTCGATTGAGAGGTCGTCGCTGATCGACTTGGATTCAGTGACCGATGCAGCGGCACTAGCAATGCTGCGCCCCAGACTTGAAAAATCCGGCATGTGCAATTCGTCGCACGCGGCGGGCAAACCGTGCACCGATTCGCGAAGCCGAGCCAGCGCATTGCTTCGGCCTGCGCTGAGACTTGACCAAGCGTCTTTGCATCGGGTCAGCATTGTGCTGAGCGCATCGACTGCCGGTTGCAACGCAACTACGTCAATTTCTCGGGCGATACGCTTCGGCACCAATACGTCTAGTTCATACAGCGCCTTCACGCTGTCCACCAAAGGATGGCCCGCTTGGGCGCGCGCCACTTGGTACAGCACTTCTCGACGCAGGCGATCCGCCACGCGAGTAGAGCCCTCGACAAATCTTCGCACCTGTAAATCGACGCGCGCCATCAACTGCTTGAGTGCAGTCGACGATTCGATGAGCCCGTCCTGCGCTGCTACTAGCAAAGCGTGAGTGGCCCACCAAAACGAACGCTGCGAAGGCAATGGGTATGCCGCTTCGATCTGCGCGACCGCGCTGCGCATTTGCTCGAGCCCAGCTTCGCTGCCGCGCAGCCAAACCAAAAGACCTTGCTGGAAATCACGGCGTTGGCGCAGCAAAAACGCTGGCATGCGGGACTGCTCAGGCGGTTCCACTTCGACCAGTTTTGCCGGACGGCGCGATAAGTCGGGAAAAAATAAATCCGCTGGGCCGTATTTAGAGCGCCGCAGCTTGCCGAGCGCCAGATACTCGACAATAAACTTGAGCGGAACCGGCGGCGAACCGCTGACCATCTCTTTTAGATGCGATAACAATCGCCGGCAGCCGCGATCAACAAGGTCTAGGGCTTCAGCAGGAACCCCTTCCGAGTCCACAGAAAAGTGCTGTTCGAATTCTTGTACAAGAACCGCAAGCCCTTCAATGCCGACCAGCTCAAAGGCTCCCGACACTTGATGTAAGTCGCTACGAATCGCCGCTTGCAAAGCAACCGTCGGATCGGATCGCAACTTGTCAATATTAGCCAGCGCACGTAGAAGCGCGCTGTCAATTTCGGCCTTTACCCAAGTGATGGGGCCGCTATCGAGTTCGAGCGGAATATCAATCGCCACAGTGCTACCACTCCCGCCTGGTTACACCTTGAAGCCCGCGACGGAGCCGCGGAGCGTTTGTGCCAATCGTCCCAATTCTTCAATAGAAACGTTGGTTTGTTGCGTGCCACGGGACGTTTCTTCCGTCACCGCGAGAATGTCTTGCATGCCACGAGTCACTTCAGAGACTGACGTCGACTGCGTTTGTGTTTGCGCGGAAATATTGCCCACGAGTCCGGCCAAGTCTCTCGAAACACGGCTGATCTCAGACAGCGCTTGACCGGCGGCGTCGGACAGACGCGTTCCCTCAACCACGCCCTGGGTCGTTTTCTCCATCGCGTTCACGGCGTCCTGTGTGTCCGCTTGAATGGCGCGCACCAGCGCTTCAATCTGCTTCGTTGCTTCGCCAGAGCGTTCAGCTAGTCGCTGCACCTCCTCGGCCACCACCGTGAATCCGCGACCCGCTTCACCGGCGGACGCCGCTTGAATAGCTGCGTTAAGCGCGAGCACGTTGGTTTGTTCGGTAATGTCGGAAATTAGCTCAACGATTTCGCCGATTTCCTGCGAGCTTTCACCGAGGCGCTTGATTCGCTTTGAGCTTTCCTGAATCTGCGCACGAATTTCGTTCATGCCGGAAATTTGGTTTTGCACCGCCGTCGAGCCCAGTTCGGCGGCGCTAAGCGATTGTTGCGCCACTTTTGCGCCTTGAGTCGCCGACTCTGACACCTCGTTAATCGACTGCGCCATTTGCAACACCAGCGCGCTGGAGCGTTGAATCTCCCCCGACTGACGCTGCGAGGCTTGGTACAGACGCTGCGAAATAGCTTGCGCAGCCTGAGTCGCGCCAGCAACCTCGCCGGTCGTGGCGTTGATGTCCGAAACCACTTTGCGCAACTCGTCTACCGTGAAGTTTATGGAGTCGGCAATCGCGCCGGTGACGTCTTCCGTGACGCTGGCCTTGACCGTTAAGTCGCCGTCAGCCAAGGTGCCCATTTCATTGAGCAGGCGCAAAATTGCTTCCTGGTTGCGCTGATTCTCGCGTTCGTTTTCGGCGGCTCGGACACGAGCTTCATTAAGAAACAGATAACCCAGCGCGGCGCCGAGCAGCAACGAAAGTAGTCCGAGCGCTGCGGCTAGATAAAGCGCGAAATTCGCAGTGCTTGCGGCGCCTTCGTACGCTGTCGACAGCGTCTTGGCGCCAGCCATCAGCGGCTCAGCCTCGGTTGCGATGATCTTGGCAGCCTGTTTGCCGGCCAACAAGCGTGGCATGGCACGCAACACTTCAACTAGACGACGTTCAGTCTCTTGGAACCGAGAACCCAGTTCGGTTAGGGTCTGGCGGGCCTCGCCATCACGAATTGCGCTGACCCGAAGCGCCTCGCTGCCCTGCAACAAACCGTTCACGATATCGCGAAAGGTGGCCGTATCTTTGCCGAGCAGAAATGCCACGTCGGAGTCCACTTCGTCACCGATCAACGCGTTTGCGTTCTTGGCGATTCGCTGCGTCAGCATCACTAAATTGTTTGATAGCGCGAATTCACGTCCGCTGCCGCTAGAGAGCTGTGTAGCCAACTGCTCCGCGAGTTCAAGCAATCCTTGATTGCCCTGATTCACGTTGCTCACCGCTTGCGATAGCGAGGTGAGAATGCTTCGGGCGGAGACTAACTCGTCAACTTTTCCGTCGACGAGCGTCCAGCGCTTTTCCAGATCGGTTACCGCGCTGCGAACGCTATCCGACTGCGGCTCACTCACAGCGACGCCGCGATAATCACCGCCGGTGGACAGCGCTTTTAGGTTACCCCGAAACTGCTCCCGACTTGACTGCAAAACGTCAAACCCAGTTGCGCCACCCATCTCCGATTGCGCGCCGCCGCGCGCCAGGCGTTGGGCAAGCATTTGCATTTCCGTCGCGGCAGCAACCTGCGCTGAATTCTTGCGCGCCTCAATCGCGTACAAAGCAAACAAGATCAACATCAATACAAAGGACGTGGCAAGGGCCGCGCCAAGATACTGGAACTGTTTCGCCGTACTCAGGTGGCCAATGAGCGGAAGCTGCTTAACAGCCTTGCCTCCGCGAGCAGCGGCACGCAATTGCTCAACCACTGAAACCGCCCGCGTTGGATCATATGCGCTGGCCATTCCGGTGTCACCGGCTAGTGGCGCCGCCGCGACTGTTGGGATGTCTCCAACATCGCTGGATCCCTTGCCTTGGAAAACTTTCCCCAATTTCAGCTTCATAGCCTCAACCCCTTAATATTCTTAGCGAACAACGTGCAAAAACTCGGCGTCTGACGCGAGCTGCTCAAGATCTACTTCAATCCAGCCGACACCGTCCCGATCAAGCCAGGATGCCTGCTCCCAGGGCCGACTCAGCACTGCGTCGTGCGGTGCCATTTCATCTAGCAAGCGCAAACCGACAACGCGCGTCACGACGAGTCCAGCCCGGTGTTTGCTCAGCCGCTGGCCAAACAGTATGAGTCGCCGCGCACCGATATCTGACGTAAAGTGCAACCCTAACCAAACGGCAAAGTCACTGACCGCATAGAGCGTTCCACGCACATTAGTCACTCCCAAAAACCACGGTCGAGTGAGCGGCACGGGGGTCACCTGCCCAATCGGTGAGACCTCGGAAATATCATCTAAATTCAACAAATAGCCGCGCTCACCCACCTGCACCGCCAAACGCGATTGGCGTTGCGGCAACTCCGCAGCCAAACGCAGGCGCTGAGCCAACGCCTGCTGAAAGTCACGCAAGCGATTGCGGTCACGTGCCACTCAAACCTCCAACAATCATATTTGCGTGGCAAAACGGCGTGCAATTCCCAGTGAACACAAAATTCACGATGGGCTTAGGGTGGCGAGAATGAGTGCGATTTCGCATGGCTTATGCGCTATTCGAGCCGGCCAATCTTTTCGAGCAAATCGCTGGCCACTATCGGCTTAACGACGTAGTCTCGTGCGCCCTGACGGAGGCCCCATATCTTGTCTGTTTCTTGACTTTTAGTGGTGCAGATAATGACTGGAATATGTTTTGTTGTGTCATCGCGCGCGATGACACGAGTGGCCTGAAAACCGTTCAAGCCAGGCATAACCACATCCATCAAAATGAGGTCAGGCAACAACATTTTGGACTGCACAACCGCCTCTTCGCCGCTGTCGCACGTGTTGACCTCGTAGCCGGCCTTTCGCAAGATCTCGGAAATCGCGAAGCGCTCGGTTGGCGAGTCGTCCACAACCAGAACTTTTTTTACGGACATAATGATTTCTTCCTGCCTAATTTGCTCGTTGGTCGGCGAACGACGCAACTGCGGAAATCAAACTTTCTTTGGTGAATGGCTTAGTTAAATACTGATCCGAACCCACCATCCGCCCACGGGCACGATCGAACAGTCCGTCTTTTGACGACAGCATAACCACGGGAGTTGACTTGAACTTCGCGTTTTTCTTGATAAGCGCGCAGGTCAAATAACCGTCCAACCGCGGCATCATGATATCGACAAAAATTACGTCTGGTCGGTGGTCTGCGATCTTGGCGAGCGCGTCGAACCCATCTTCAGCAAGGATGACCTGGCATCCCGCTTGGAGCAAAAATATCTCGGCGCTTCGACGAATAGTGTTGCTGTCGTCAATCACCATGACTTTGAGCCCGCCCACGTCGGACGGGATTGAGTTAGGTGAAGTCAAATTGATGACCATATAAACATGCAAAGAACATTGTCATACAGTTTGCCATGGCTTACCTCACTTTGCATCGTATCCCCTAAATTTTGTACAACATTTCCGTTTCATGTCGGCGCGCTACAACGATTACCGCCCATATGCGTCTCGACATGCGGGCTTTAAACGTCGTGGCCACCCGTACTATTGTTCAACTCGACTTAAGACCGAGGAAAAGTTTGTACGCGACGTTGTCTGTTTCCTCCACCCAAGAATATCCGCTGTCGGCAACCTGACGCAGAAAGTCATCAAACTGCGGTCGGTCCTCTTTTGGCACCTGGATGCCCGCCAATACGCGCCCCACGTCCGACCCGTGGTTGCGATAGTGGAACAAAGTGATATTCCAACCGCTGTTCATCGCGCGCAAGAATTGCGCCAACGCGCCGGGGCGTTCAGGGAAATCAAAGCGAAACATACGCTCGCCTTGCGCGCCGGGGGCATGTCCGCCCACCAAGTGGCGAACGTGCAACTTGGCCATTTCGTTATCGGTCAGATCAACCGCGCCGATGCCCGCACGTTTGAACTCTTTAATTAATTCTGCAACTTCTTTTTTAGTCGCTATTTCGACGCCAACAAAGACATGTGCTGCCGCGCCGCCGGCATAGCGGTAGTTAAACTCGGTGACTGACCGGGGACCAAGAACATCGCAAAAGGTCCGGAAACTTCCCGGCGTTTCCGGAAGGGTTACCGCCAAGACGGCTTCTTTCGACTCTCCAATCACCGCCCTTTCGGCAATAAAGCGCAGGCGGTCGAAGTTCATGTTCGATCCGCACGCTACGGCGACAAAGGTTTTGTCGCGTGACCGGTGTTTTGCCGCGTATTTCTTCAGCCCAGCAATCGACGCGGCGCCGGCTGGTTCAAGAATAGAACGACAGTCCGTGTAGACGTCTTTGATCGCCGCACAGATTTCGTCGTTGGTTACCAACACCGTGTCGTCGACGAATTGCTGGCAAAGCCTGAACGTCTCGACGCCAACTTCTTTGACCGCGGTGGCGTCCGAAAAAAGCCCCAGCGACTTGAGCTTGACGCGATGGCCCGCTTTTAGCGATTCAACCATTGTGGCTTGATCGACCGCTTCAACACCAATAATTTTGATTTTGGGGCGTACTGCCTTGACATAGGCGGCAATTCCAGAAATTAACCCACCGCCGCCGATGGCCACAAAGATTGCGTCGATCTCCCCCTGATGCTGACGCAGTATCTCCATGCCAATGGTGCCCTGCCCTGCGATGACATCGGGATCGTCGTAGGGGTGAATAAACGCCTTTTTTTCGGCCTTCACAATTTCCTGCGCGTGCTCGAAGGCGTCGGAATAGGACTCGCCGTGCAAGATGACCTTTGCACCACGCGCCAGAACAGCGTCGATCTTGATGGTCGGTGTAGTGCTTGGCATGACGATAGTTGCGTGGACACCCAACTTTTGTGCGGCCAAAGCAACACCTTGCGCATGGTTGCCGCTGCTTGCGGCGACAACGCCTGCAGCAAGTTGGCTTGGTGGCAGATGCGCCATCTTGTTGTAAGCGCCGCGCAGCTTAAAAGAGAACACTGGCTGTTCATCTTCGCGCTTGATGAGCACTTTGTTGCCAACCCGAGCGGAGAGCAACTGAGCGTGAGCCAACGAAGTTTCTTTGGCGACGTCGTAAACCTTCGCATTCAAGATGCGCGTTAAATAATCCAAAATGATTTCCTGACGGTGGCGAGTCGCGACGTTTCTAGCGTGGTGGTCGCAAATGATGTGTGACGCGAGATAATCTTACAAATTTTAGTCGTCGCGTTGTGGTGAGACACACGCGCTTTCGCAATATGCAAACTTCCAGTAACGACGCGCTCAAACTTGCGGCAGCGCAAGAGGCACTTAAACACGTACTGCCGAATCGCGTGCTCGGCGTTGGCAGTGGTAGCACTGTAAACATTTTTATCGCGCTGCTTAAGGATATCGCGCACACTATTCCTGGCGCAGTTGCGGCGTCTGAGGGCAGTGCGTCTGCGCTGAGAGGTGTCGGGATCGCCGTGCTTGATCCCAACTCGGTTGCGGATATTGCGGTCTATATCGACGGCGCTGACGAAGTCGACAACAACCTGATGCTTATTAAAGGCGGCGGTGCGGCTCTCGCGCGCGAGAAGGTGCTGGCCAGCGCGGCAGATTTATTTGTGTGCATGGTCGATCAGTCAAAGCGTGTCGAGCGTCTTGGCAAATTTGCTCTGCCAGTTGAGGTAATTCCAATGGCTACACAGCTAGTGTGTCGTCGCATCATGGCGTTGGGAGGCGTGCCTGCGGTTCGCGGTGGCGTCACCACTGACAACGGAAATTCCATTATTGATGTGCTCGGACTTCCATTCGCGGATCCGGTTGCACTGGAGACTCTACTCAATCAGTTGCCCGGTGCGGTTTGCAATGGCGTATTTGCTCGACGGCGGGCCGACATTTGCATCACGGCGGGTGTGGGCGGGATCCAGGTGCAACGCGCTTGACGCAAGATGGCGGCGGGCTACCAAGCCCGTGATTGCCCTGACTGTTCATTGAGCGTCAAAACGTACTGGCTGTGCGCCAGTTCAAACTCGTCAGGTACGGTGACCGAAAACAACTCCAGCGGTACGCGCAGCCCTTCGCCTATCTCGTCGACGAAAACGGGCGGGCGCTCTGGCTCGCTTGCTGTCATTTCCAGAGAGCCTTGCTCCCTGGTCATTGCAAAATACACGTCTGCGAGTAGTCGTGCATCTAGCAAGGCGCCGTGCAAATTGCGTTGCGAGTTGTCTACACCCAGTCTGTCGCAAAGGGAGTCCAACGAATTGCGCTTGCCGGGGTATTTCGCGCGGGCCATTGCAAGCGAATCTTCAACGACAAAATTTCGCTTAGCGACTAGTGGCAGGCGAAGCCGAGCCAACTCGTTGTCTAAAAATGAAACGTCAAAGGGCGCGTTGTGGATGATTACTCGCGCGCCCGCCAAAAACTCCATGACGGATTCGATTACCGCTGCAAACTTCGGTTTATCCCGCAAATCATCCCACGTATATCCGTGGACTGCGGTGGCACCCGCGTCAATTTCGCGTTCGGGATCAAGGTAGAAGTGGATTGACTTGCCCGTGGTGTGTCGTCCAAGCGCTTCTACGCCTGCAAGCTCAATAATTCGATGGCCAAGACGGGGGTCGAGACCGGTTGTCTCGGTATCGAGGAAGACGAGGCGCTCAAGTGCTTGCATGGCGATTTAACGTGTCTTGAATTTCCTTGATGGCTAATTCAATTTCGGAGTCGCTTAGCGCGCGGCGTCCGGTACTCGGTTCGACAAGGGTGATTGTGCGATCCATTTGCGTGCTGAATTCACCCAACGCCAAAGTTTCAGTTTGCGTGGTGCTAAAGGTGTCTGCCCACTCGCCGCTGCTTCCCGCCCAACGCACCGCAATAATGCTCAGGTTGTCACAATCGGCGCCCGCACGGCTTTCTGCGTCGTTTAATATTTCTGGAGTGGCTTTACTCAACTCAGCTTGGCCCATACGTGAGACAAGTTCGCTGTCGGTATAAGCACTCCACAAGCCGTCTGTGCACAGGATCAATAAATCGTTTGGCTGCAGTGGGACGCGGGGCGAAAAATCTACCGTGGGTTCAAACGCGCCGCCAAGGCAGCTAAATACTTTGTTGCGGTCAGGATGCCTCCCAGCTTCGGCAATATTGATGATTCCATTGTCAAGTAGATATTGCACTTTGGAATGGTCACGAGTGCGGGCGGATAGTGCTCCCCGTCGCACGTGATACAGACGAGAATCGCCCGCGTGAGCCCAATATGCAGCGTCGTCCTGAATGACGCAAGCGACGCAGGTGGTCCGCGGCGTGTCGACCAAACGGAACCGTTGCGCGTAGTCGGCAAGCGCGCCATGCGCAGCCTTCAATGCGTTTTGCAAAAACAATACCGGTGAAGCAAGAACCGGCTTGGCCTCTTGCTCGAAACGTTCGAGGAGCAGGCGTACTGTAATGTGGGCCGCGATTTCGCCGCCGACGTGGCCACCCATTCCATCAGCTACCACGACAAACAAAGCGTCGCGGGTGTAGATGTAGCCGACTCGGTCTTGATTGACCTTGCGCCCGCCCCGGCGTGTTTCCTGAAAAATAGAAAATTCCATACTAAATAGTCACAGGCTTTGTTGGCTGGGGAGATTAAAGTGGCGCTAGCGACGGGTGTGCGCTAGAAGCGATCACATTTTTCGCTTGGACAGTCCCAGGCGTTGAGCAATTCGTTCGAGCAGGGCGAGCTTAGGTGGGTCAGGCGCGGTCAAGAGCATTTTCTGCACTTGGTATACCGATTGTGGACGTTGCAACGGATCAAGCCTTAAGCATTGATCCACCAAAATTAAAAGGCGGGGTGAATATTTTCCAAGCCATAGTTTATTGGCGGATACGTAGTGATCTTCCTTTTGACGACTGTCAGCAGCCTGCGGTGCGAACGCGGCGAAACACGCAAACAGTGAAGCGCCCACGCCATATAAATCTGTCCACGGGCCTAGCCGGTCTGAGTCGCCTTCTCTATATTGTTCGGGCGCAGCAAATCCTGGCGTGTACATCGGCGTGACTCGGCTACCGCGCGATGCCAACACCTGCCGCGCGGCGCCAAAATCGAGCAGCACCGGCGAGCCATCTGTCCGTATGTAGATGTTTGCTGGTTTGATATCTAGGTGCAGCAATCGCCGCGAATGGACTTCACGTAGACCGGTGAGCAAACGCGAGAACACATGTCTAATCAACCCCTCTGGCAGCATTCCTTGATTGCCTTGGATGTACTGTTGCAATGTGCGTCCACGTTCGTACTTCATCACCATATAAACGGTTTCGTTCGCTCTAAAGAAGTTGAGTACGCGAACTACGTTGGGGTGATTAATGGTTGCAAGCGATTTGCCTTCGTCAAAAAAGCATTTCATTCCAAACCGGAACGAGTCGAGATTTTCGATCGAGCTGGCGTGAACGCGCGATCCTTCGGAGCGCAGAACTAGACCGCTAGGCAGATACTCTTTAATCGCCACTACCGTACCGTTTTCATCTACTGCGCGGTAGACAATTGAGAAGCCACCGCGGCTAATAGCGCGATCGATTCGGTAGTTATGGAGTTTGTAGCCTTGAGGCAGCGCCCGGTTGGCGACGACGGTCATAATTTAACGCCGCCTTTTTAAGAAATATGAGGCCTTTGGAGCGACTCGCATACTGTGCTGCATGATTTTGAGTTCAACTGTGACCGAAGAGATATGACTGACGGAGGATGCGATTGGATTTTTGGAGTGGCTGGAGCAGACGTGATCTACTCAACTCTCAATATCTGTCAGCATACAACAAGCGCTTTCGGGCTGTTCGCGGGGTTGAAAGGTTAGTGATGTAGAGTGGTTGTCGTTTGGCGCGTTGCTTATAACTATGTTATCTTCCGACACCGTTGGTTTGTGGCGTGATGTTTTAACGCGTTTCTGACATTCGTATTTTTGGTAAAGGATTGATTGTGGCGCGTATTACTGTGGAAGACTGCCTTGGGCAAATCGGAAATCGCTTTGAGCTCTCTCTGGCGGCGGCTGTTCGGGCACGGCAATTGGTCGCCGGTCACCAGGCGCTGGTTGACGATGCGAAGCGAGACAAACCGGTTGTGGTTGCGCTACGCGAAATCGCGAGCGGTAAAGTAAATCGTTCAGTGCTCAAAAAGATCGGCCTTTGAGTTGCCATGGGGCTTGCCCCTTCTAGCGCGTTTTTTTTTGAGAGGATTGCGCGCAATCTTTCTCCTAATGATGTACGTCGCGTCCACGCTGCATGGGCGCTTGCGAAGTCAGCGCACCACGGGCAAACTCGTCAATCTGGTGAGCCCTACGACACGCACCCGTTAGCTGTAGCGGGAATCCTCTTTGATTTGCTTGATGCTGACGCTGATTCGCTCTGCGCTGCGTTGCTGCATGATGTTGTTGAAGACTCAAACACCGAACTTTCGTCTATTCGTGCCGATTTCGGCGATGCTGTCGCGCACATTGTGGACGGAGTTTCCAAGTTAGAGTCCGTGAACGCCGCCGTTGGCGCGACGATGACATCAAAAGAGGAAACCCTTCGGAAGTTGGTAGCGGCAGGCGGGAGGGACTGGCGAGTGTTCGCCGTAAAGCTTTGCGATCGGCTGCACAATATGCGCACGCTTGGCCCCGTCAGCCGGGCAAAGCAATGTCGGGTTGCTCTGGAGACATCGCTAATCTACGCGCCGTTGGCAAGGTATGTGGGATTCCAGCAAATCGCAACTGAGTTGGAAGCCCTTTCGCTGCGCTGGCGGTTTCCTTGGCGTTGGGCAATTTTGGCGAAATGGGCGACATTTAAGGTTCGCGTTGATAAGAGGCGCCTAGCTGTCGTGTTCCAAGATATTGATTGGGATGACGCGTTTGAGCTCTCAGGTAAGAGCGAGCAGATTATGGACGAGTTGATTGTGCGAGCGTTTTCTGCGCTACGCGCTGATCGTGCTTGTCGTGCGCTGTTTGCGATTCCAACAATCTTCGGTGTGGCGAAGTCCATTGAGAGCGCGCACGGCCATATCGCGCACTTGCATCGACATTTTCAATGTTTGCCATCGAGCTTTGTCTGCCTAGCTAACGAGGGTATCGTTTCTTCCAAAGTGCTCCTTAGTAAGCAGTCACTTGTTGCCGATTTTGTTTTCTTGTTTCCGCGCATTGCGCGAAGTACACAAGGGATGGCGGTCGGTGATGGCGTTGACATTGACGATTTTGCAGCCGTGGCGGGAGCGGGGCACGTTGCCGGCGACTTTACTCGAGTGTTGCGCGAACTGGTTGAACATCGAGCAATTGCTGTGTTTTCGCCTAAGGGGCGTCGTTTGTCGTTGCCGCAACACGCGTCCGGGTTAGATTTTGCGTTCGCGATTCATACTGACCTTGGTTTGCGGGCGAGGGCGGTCAGAGTGAACGGGCGCTTGTGTCAGGTTAGTGTTGAGCTTTCATCGGGCGATATTGTTGAGGTAATTGCGGATGACGTTATTCTGGCGGTTCCAGAGTGGGAATCAGTGCTACGGTCGCCTCGAAGTCGCGCCAAACTGAGGCATTGGCTACGTGAATCGGCACAGAACGACGCAGCGATTCTGGGTCGTCGGTTACTCGCAGACGCCGCGGGGATCGCCGAAGCTGAGGACGCGTCTTTGTACGCAAACACAGAAGCGATGTCGCTGGCGTTTGGCGTGGCGTCTCGGGAAGATCTCTGGCGTCGTATCGGGTCCGGCGAGTTGTCGGCGTTCGCGGTGGCCTCGCGCCTACTGGGTTCTGGCGCAGAGCAACTGCTGCGGTTTACCAACACCGGCGACGCTCGCAGCCGTTTGTTATTGGATGGTCGGCCGCTGGCCGGTGTTCAGTATTGCGGGGTTTGTATGCCGTTAGCGGGCGACGCTATCTTGGCGATCGGCTCGTTTTCGGGCGTTAAAATTCATCGCGTAGCCTGTCCGCGCAGTGTCGAGGGCCGATCATCCAACGATGTTTTTCTGCCCATGTGGGCGGCACGGATCGCCCAGGCGTTGCCGTGCGAGCTTGTAGTTCGTTCTAAAGACCGAAGCGGCTTGTTAGTGGATTGTGCGCGTGTTATTTCAGATGCTGGAATTAATGTTACGGCTGTGACGAGCCTGTCGAGCCGAACTCCTGCTGGACCAGTCGCAACGCTCTCGTTTGTGGTGCTAATTCGCGCACGAACCAAGCTTGAGGCGTGCTTACGGGATTTGAGTGCCGTGTTTGGAGTGGCCAGCGTTGTTCGCGCTGACGTCGCTACGCGTAGCAGCCAATCGCTTCACTAGTTGTTACGCGTTTATAAGACGCGACAATTCGCCCGCTTCATGTAGCTCGCGCATGATGTCCGCGCCACCTACGAATTCCTGCTTTATATAAAGCTGCGGGATCGTAGGCCACGACGAATACGCCTTAATGCCTTCACGAATTTGTGCATCCTCAAGGACGTTTACGTGCGTAAACTCGCCAGCGCCCGCATCCGTAAGCATTTTGACTGCTGCTGCGCTAAATCCGCACTGAGGAAATTTTGGGTTTCCTTTCATAAACAATACGACTGAGTTGGTTGCAATGATATTTTCTATTTTTTGCTGTGCTGTAAGTTGCGCGAATTCCATGTTCAATCCTTAAGCATTAGATATTTATCGGCGAGGTCATATGTTAACGACCTGGCAAAAAAAAACCCTCAACTGTTAAGTAGAGGGTTTTTGCGGAGGGATTAGTTTGACGCTGACCTACTTTCGCGAGCTATAAGGCTGACTATCATCGGCGCTGAGTCGTTTCACGGTCCTGTTCGGGATGGGAAGGGGTGGGTCCAGCTAGCTATGGGCGTCAAACTAAAAAGGGTCACGTG
>JACMNN010000216.1 GCA_014378555.1 Burkholderiales bacterium
AGTGGCGGTTGATGCGCTGTTGACGCACCCGGATGTCAAGGCCATTTCGTTTGTCGGTAGCACGCCGATTGCCAATTACATTTATGAAACCGGCGCCCATCACGGCAAACGCGTGCAAGCGCTCGGTGGTGCAAAAAATCACATGGTGGTGATGCCCGATGCTGATGTGGCGCAAACCGTCGATGCGTTGATCGGCAGCGCCTACGGCTCAGCAGGCGAGCGCTGCATGGCCATCAGCGTGGCGGTGTTCGTTGGCGACGCGGCGGATAAAGTGTTGCCGGCATTGATCGAGCGCACCAAGACATTAAAAATTCTCGACGGCAAAAACTTGGCCGCCGAAATGGGCCCCATCGTCACGGCCGCGGCACTGGCGCGAATTACCGGCTACATCGAGCAGGGCGTTGCTGAAGGCGCGCAACTGTTGGTCGATGGCCGCGGCTTCGACGGCGCGACGGCCGGTGAGGGTTGCGGCAACGGATTCTGGACTGGCGGCACGCTGTTTGACCACGTCACACCCAACATGCGTATCTACAAAGAAGAAATTTTCGGCCCAGTGTTGTCCTGTGTTCGCGTGCCTGATTTCGCCGCCGCAGTCGACTTAGTTAACGGCCATGAGTTTGGCAACGGCGTATCCTGCTTTACACGCGATGGCAACGTAGCGCGCGAATTCAGTCGCCGAATTCAAGTCGGCATGGTCGGCATCAACGTGCCGATTCCGGTGCCAATGGCGTGGCATGGTTTTGGTGGCTGGAAGAAAAGTTTGTTTGGCGATATGCATGCCTACGGCGAAGAAGGCGTGCGCTTCTACACCAAGCAAAAGAGCGTGATGCAACGCTGGCCCGAAAGCATTGCCAAGGGCGCAGAATTTGTCATGCCGACGGCGAAGTAAAAACAATGGGGTCGCCACCATTGGCGCAAACGTTGGCCCCATCACACGCCGCAACGCGGCCCAAAAGCATCTCACCGCACAGTTTTGTGCCAACGCGTGCTTAACTGTAGAAAGCACGCGGCGTGGGTTGTAAAACAGCCGTGCCAAGATCCGAAGCATTGCGCTAACGGACTCGGCAGCAAAGCGGTGATGGTGCAAGCCGCGCAGCCGTGAAATTCTTGTCCGCAGTATGATTTCTTGTACCCGTTCGCCCTGAGCGCAGCGAAGGGTTTGATGTGTACCTTCAAACCCCCGATCATCCTGAGCTTGCGAAGGACGCTGCGCTCAGGGCAAACGGGTTCCTGTTTTGTATTCAAGGCCATCCGCGTCTACATGCAGGCGACCCTTCGCTGCGCTCAGGGCGAACGGGTTTCTGCTGTGTAAGCGTGAAAAGAACACAAGATTCGCTAACCATGAACCTCCACCGTCTTGAAGAAATTTCCCAAAATGCATCAAGGCCTGATCGCGGTTTGATGATTGACGGCTGGAGCGTGGGTTTGTCGCCTGGACTCGCGAAGCGGTCACGTTGTATCAACCCGTTCTACCCGTCAACACGCGGCTTCGACGAAAACCTCGCTGCCGCAAAAAATGCCTACACCGCAACGAACCTACCTTGCCTATTTCGCATCACACCTTTCATTTGCGACCGCACGCTAGACGATCGCCTCAACACGCTGGGTTACGTCAAATTCGACCCCGCCCTAGTGCAGGCGGTGCGTTTAAGCGACGTCTGCTTTGATCATTTGCGCAGCGTCGCCGCGCATATTTTTCATCAACCTGATCTTGGGACTGCAGCCCATTGGGTCGGCGAAATGCGCGGTGATGACACCTATGAAATAGCGGGACTGGCGGCGCGCTGGAAGTTGTCGGTCGCGAACGTCTCCGCAGACTTTGTGTTCAACGCCAATAGCGTGCGCGTCGCTCGATCAGTCAGCATTACCGAAGAAGATGTCGTCGGCATCTTCGATGTCGGCACGCTTGCAGCGCATCGCAACCGCGGCTACGCGGGCGCCTTGCTTGCGCACCAACTGAAAGTAGCCATCGCTGCAGGAGCAACAGTTGCCTATCTGCAAGTAGCCGCCGACAACCCCGCACGGCAAACCTACGAACGCTTTGGTTTTCGTACCGTCTACGATTACTGGTATCGAGCGCTGCCCGACGACGCCCGTTAAGCTGCGGGGACGTCGCAGCGCGGAAAATTCGGCGCACACCCGTGGTGCATACGCAACGCGTGTTGGAACCAAGTCTCGTAAAACGTTACGCGCATTCGCCACACCGTTCTACGGCGCGTATCATGTAGCAATGCTTTGGCCATCACCGTTGTGTTACAGCGTGATGACAGTCGCACGGTTTGAGCTCGTAGGCCACCCTAGGCCGCGATCGCCGATAGCGCGTTCATCACCATGCTGACCCTACTAAATATCCTCTCAGGAATCGCACTCCTGGTGTGGGGAACGTATCTGGTGCGCACCAGCATTTTGCGTGTGTACGGAGCCGAGCTGCGGCGCTTTTTGTCGGTCAACGTGGACAACCGCTTCATGGCGATGCTGGCGGGGCTGGGCGTAACCAGTCTGCTGCAAAGCTCAACAGCCACCGCGCTGCTCACTACGTCGTTCGCTGGCAGTGGGCTCATCGCCACCGCGCCCGCGCTGGCGATCATGCTTGGTGCTGACATCGGCACCTCGCTTGCTGCGCTGTTTTTGTCGCGTGATTTGACCTGGTTGTCACCGCTGTTGATCTTTGTCGGCGTGATTGTGTTTTTGTCGAAACAGCGCACCATGGCAGAGCACATGGGACGCGTTGCCATTGGCCTAGGTTTGATGATGCACGCCTTGCAGATGGTGGTCGCCGCGGCGCGGCCATTGACGCAGAACGATGGTATGAAGGCAATCTTCACCACTCTTTCTGGCGACCCGATGCTCGACGTGGTGATCGCAGCGGCAGTGACGGTGTTGGCCTATTCCAGCCTCGCCGTGGTGTTGCTGGTGGCAACGTTGACAGTCTCGCAAGTCATCGGGCTCGACACAGCGTTACCGCTGGTGATCGGTGCCAACATCGGTAGTGGTGCGCTCGCCGTGCTTATGACGCTTAAGTCCTCAGCTGAAGTTCGTCGCGTGCCACTCGGCAATTTGCTGTTCAAGCTGATCGGCGCCGCCATCACGCTGCCGTTCATCCACATGATCGCCAATTACGCCCGCGACTCGGGGTTTGGCGAATCGCAGGTGGTCATCGCGTTTCACTTAATTTTCAACGTTGCGCTTGCGGCAATGTGTATCGGTCTGGTCAAAACCGTGGCCGATTTGACCGTCAAATTTTTGCCGTCTGCGCCACTTGCACGAGATGAGAGTCGGGCCAAACATCTCGATCCGCTCGCGTTGGCAACGCCGTCGCTCGCGCTCACCTGTGCTTCGCGTGAGGCCCTGCGCGTCGGCGATTTTGTCGAACAAATGCTGACCTCGCTCGGCCAGCTCATGAAGCACAGCCACCGTGCGTCCGCAGACGAAATTCGCCGACTGGATGACGTGGTGGATTCGCTCTACAAACAGGTGAAGTTCTACCTGACGCAGGTCAGCCGCACGCCGATGAGCGACAAGGAAAGTCGGCGCTGGACCGACATCATTTCATTCACCATCAACCTTGAACAGGTCGGCGACATCATCGAAAAGAGCGCCAACGATGTGGTGCACAAAAACATTGATCGCAACCGCAATTTCTCTGAAGCTGGGATGCACGAACTGTGTGATTTACATGCGCGGTTGGTGGCGAATTTGCGGTTGTCGATGAATGTGTTTATCAACAACGACGTAAGTGACGCCGAAAGTCTGGTCGCGGAAAAAGTGAAGTTTCGCGAGCTGGAGCTGGTGAACTATGAAAAGCATTTGGTGCGGCTTGCTGAGCACACGGTGCAGAGCATTGAAACCAGCTCGCTGCACCTGGATTTAATGCGCGACTTGAAGCGCATCAACTCGCATTTTTGCTCGGTGGCCTATCCGATTTTGGAGGCGGCAGGCGCGCTGTCGGTCAGTCGTTTGCGCGCAGTGGCGCATGAGCGTGGCGAGGATGCTGCCATCACTGATGGCGGACGGCAGCGGGTCTAGCGCGCTACGCTGCTGCGGCCTCGCGAGCTCGGCAACAAGCCACGTTGATCAGCTCTAAGCTATGGTTTGAAACATTAAAGAGCATGCACCAACGCATCTCTTGCAATTCACTGCTGGTGCTGACGCGCGCGGCCAACGGCGGCAATTTAGCGTTGCAACGTCAACCCGCTGATTTGCGGCGCTCCTGCCAAAACTTGATCACCATCGGTAACACTGACACGATCACGATGCCGATCACGATCAACGAAAGATTTTTCTTCACCCACGGAAGGTTGCCAAACAGATATCCGGCGTAGGTAAGCGACGAAATCCACGCCACGCCACCGATCAGGTTGTAAATGAAAAACGTGCGGTACGGCATCTGCGCCACGCCCGCAAGAAACGGCACAAAGGTGCGCACAATCGGCACGAAGCGACCCATCACAATCGAGAAAGCGCCGTATTTTTCGTAGAACGCTTGCGTGCGTTCAAGGTACGCGGGCTTGAAGATACGCGATTGCTGATTCTCGAACGCTTTCAAGCCAAGCTTGCTGCCAACAAAATAATTCACCGCGTCACCGAGTACGGCCGCCACAATCAAAATCGCCACGAACAGGTGAATGTTGAGGCCCGCTATCGCGGTGACCGCGCCCGCCACAAACAACAGCGAATCGCCGGGCAACAACGGCATCACCACCAGCCCAGTCTCAGCGAAGATGATCAGCGCGACCACGGCAAAAAATAGCGCCGGAGAGCCGGTCGCCAAGGCCGCCAGATGGGTATCGAGGGATGTGAAAAAGCTGAGTATTTCGGCAAACATAGTTTTCTGCTGTGGCAAATGTGCAAGCGGCTCTGCGGCGACAAGAGGCGGATATGCCGCACTGGTCGCGGCAGAGCCGCTTGTACAGAGACGTGGATTAGGCCAGTATCTTTTCGGCTTCCAATGCGTCCTTCGGCTTGCCTTCCGGCTTCACCAAATTTTCGCGCGACGTACCCAACCAGCGCACCAGCGGCGCCATGACCAGCACCGAGGAGTAAATGCCGAAGCAGATGCCGATGGTCAGTGCGAGTGCAAAGTAGTGCAGCGTTTCGCCGCCGTAGAACAGCATTGCAAGCACCATGATCTGCGTCGCTCCGTGCGTAATAATGGTGCGGCTGATGGTGCTGGTGATTGCGTTGTCGATCACGTGGTCGACGCTGGCTTTGCGCATCTTGCGGAAATTCTCGCGCACCCGATCGGCGATCACCACCGACTCATTCACCGAGTAGCCCAAGATCGCCAGAATGCCGGCCAGCACCGGCAGGTTGAACTCCCAGCCGAAGATGGCGAACAGGCCAAGAATAATGATGATGTCGTGCAGGTTGGCGACGATGGCCGCCACTGCGAAGCGCCATTCAAAGCGCATCGCAAGATAGGCCATGATGCCGACAATCACCAGCAAGATCGCGAGCGCTCCGCTCTCAAAAAGCTCTTTGCCCACCTGCGGACCCACAAACTCAACGCGCTTGAGTTCTATCTTTTCCACGCCCTCACCGCACACATTTTTACTGTCAGCGATCACGCGCGTCCCGCACAACGCTTTGAACAGGTTGTCGCTCATTTGCGCGTTGGTGACGCCCTGAATGATCGGCAAACGCACCAGCACGTCTTGCGGTGTGCCAAAGTTTTGCACCACCGCCTCGCCAGTCTTCAGCGCTTCAATGGCGGTGCGCGCCTGGCTTAAATCGGCCGTCTTTGCATAACGCAATTCAGCGACCGTGCCGCCGGTGAAATCGATACCGTAGTGCAGGCCTTTGTAGCCCAGTGCACCCACAGCGATCAAAAAGGTGATCAGCGAAATAGCGTTGAAATACAACGCATATTTCATGAACGGCAGGTCTTTTTTGAAGCGGAAAAATTCCATAAGAGTCTCCTGTATTTCTTCGGCTTATTTTGATTCGAGAGCCGCGGGCGCGTTCGGCGCATCGGCTGCATCAAGCGCGGACGGCGCGTCAGCGGCGACACCCGAAACCATGCCACCACGCCACACCGTTCCGATAGAAATTTTGTCGAGTTTTTTCTTCATGCCGTACACCAGATTGACAATACCGCGCGAGAAGAACACCGCCGAGAACATGGACGTCAGAATGCCCAGGCAATGCACCACGGCAAAGCCCTTGATCGGGCCGGAACCGAAGGTGAACAATGCAACACCGGCAATCAGCGTGGTCACGTTAGAGTCAAGAATGGTTGCCCACGCGTGCTCAAAACCCGCCGAGATGGCTTCCTGCGGCTTGAGCCCGCGCCGCAATTCCTCGCGGATACGCTCGTTAATCAGCACATTGGCATCAATGGCCATACCGAGTGTCAGCGCGATGGCAGCAATTCCCGGCAAGGTCAACGTCGCTTGCAACATCGAAAGCAGGGCAATAAGCAACAACAAGTTAACCGACAAAGCGAGCGTCGAGATCAAACCCATCACCGCGTAGTACACGCAAATAAACGCGGCGAGTGCAACGAAACCCCAAGTCACCGAGTTGAAACCGCGCTCAATGTTTTCGGCACCGAGGCTTGGGCCAACGGTGCGCTCTTCAATAATTTCCATCGGCGCGGCGATCGATCCCGAGCGAATCAGCAGCGCAATGTCGCTGGTTTCACGGGTGCTCATGCGGCCGGTGATCTGGAAATTGCTGCCCAATTCGCTTTGAATAGTCGGCGCAGTGATGACCTCGGCTTTGCCCTTTTCGATCAAAACAATCGCCATGCGATTGCCGACGTTTTGCCCAGTGAATTCACGCAAAATGCGCGCGCCTTGGCTATCGGTGCTGATGCGCACAATCGGCTGGTTGTTTTGCCCGTCAAACGCGGGCGACGCGTCATTGATGCGCTCGCCG
>JACMNN010000217.1 GCA_014378555.1 Burkholderiales bacterium
AACGAAGGTCAGTCGGTAACGATGCCGGGCGCCGCACCGCCGCCTGTGGTTGTTGTATCGCCCGCGACCGCGGCCAAGTTGTAACGGAGAACAGTTATGTGGATGACCCGCGTCGCGATTAAAAATCCGGTGTTCTGCACCATGGTGATGTTTGCGTTGATGGTGATGGGCGCGGTGTCGTATTTTCGACTGCCGATTGACGCCATGCCCGAGGTGAGCTTTCCGTTTGCATTTACTGTGGTGGCGTATCCTGGTGCCAGTCCGCAGGCGGTTGAAAACGATCTGACCAAGCCGATTGAAAACGCGCTCAACACCATTTCTGGCGTGAAAAAAATCACATCACGCTCACGCGATAATTCGAGCTTGGTGATTGTCGAATTTGCGATGGGAACTGACATCAAAGTCGCGATGCAGGATATGCGCGACAAGCTCGCACAAATCCGTCCGAGCTTTCCAAAAGAGGCGAAAGAACCGTTTGTTTCGCAGGCCAATAAAGACGACGACAAAGCCATTGTTTCAATTGGCGTGACGTCGAAAACGCGCACGCTGCCTGATCTTTCCTACATCGTTGAAGAAGTGATCCGTCGGCGCATGGAAAACGTCACCGGCGTGGCGACCGTCAACATCAACGGCTCATCAACTCGCGAGATTCAAATCGAGCCCGATCCTGCGAAATTGCGCGCGCGGCGCATCGGCGTGGATCAGGTATTAAACGCGATCCGCACCGACAACATTGATGCGCCGGTGGGCAACATCACCCTTGGCCAAAGTGACAAATCGGTGCGCGTCGATGCGCGCTTTAAAACGGTTAGCGACTTCTCTAATTTAATTGTTGCCCGCCGCGACGGTTTGCAGGTGCGGTTGGCTGATGTGGCCACCATTGTTGATGGCAATAAAGAACAAACCAGCTTCGCACGAATCGACGGTGTGCGCGCCATCAGTCTAGACATGCTCAAGGTGCGCGGCAGCAACACGGTTGATGTTGGTGAAGGCGTTAAGGCGGCTGTTGAGCGGCTGAAAAAAGAGCTGCCTGTTGACGTTGAGCTGACCATTCTTTCCGATCAATCAAAGTACGTGAAGTCGAGTGTCGACGGCGTGAAAAGCACCATCCTCGAAGGCGGTTTGCTCACGGTGTTCATTGTGTTTTTGTTTTTGGCGTCATGGCGCAGCACGGTGATCACCGCACTGACCCTGCCGATCTCGGTGGTGGCAACGTTCATCGCGTTGTACGCGTTTGGTTTCACGCTAAATAACCTCACGCTGATGGCGTTGTCGCTGTGCATTGGCTTGCTGATTGACGACGCCATCGTGGTGCGCGAAAACATCGTGCGTCACCTCGCGATGGGCAAATCACACAAACAAGCGGCACTAGAGGCGACCGAAGAAATTGGCCTGGCCGTGTTGTCCACCACGCTTGCCATTGTTGCGGTGTTCGCGCCGGTGGCATTCATGGGCGGCATCATCGGATTGTTTTTCTATCAGTTCGGCTTAACAGTGGTGGTGGCCGTGATGATTTCGTTGTTTGTGAGCTTTACGCTCGATCCGATGTTGTCGGCTGTGTGGGCCGACCCTGCCGGTAATCGCTTCAAGCGGATGCCGTGGTTAGGGCGATTTCTCGGGTGGTTTGATCGCAAAATGGAAGGGTTGCAGCATTCCTATGAGCGGGTGATTCGCTGGTCACTGAATCGCCGCAAGACTGTTCTCTCGATCGTGGTGCTGATGTTTGTTGGCAGCATGGGGTTGTTTCCGCTGATTGGCAGCGAGTTTGTGCCGAAAGAAGACCAGAGCGAATTTGGTATGCGGCTAGAAACGCCGGTCGGTTCGAGCCTCGATTACACGACGGTCAAAGTAGCGCAGGCCGAAGCCGAATTGAAAAAAATTCCTGAGATCAGGTTGCTCTATTCGGGTGCGGGCGGTGGTCGTGGCAAAAACACCGGCTGGATTAACGTGCTCCTCAAGCCACGCAATGAGCGGGTGCGCACCCAGAAGCAGATTGAGGACGCTGCGCGCGATTCGGTCAAAGGCATTGCTGGCATGGTGGTGTCGGTCGGTTGGAATAAACCGGTGCAGGTCTCGTTCGTTGGTCCCGACGCGACCCTGCTCAAACAGCTCTCCGAACAGTTCGTGGAAAAGCTGGAAAAAATCGAGGGTGTGGTCGATATCGACAGCAGCGAAAAAGCCGCTGTTCCCGCTTTAGTCATCACGCCGAAGCGTGCCGAGAGCGCCGAGTTTGGCATCACGCCGTCGAGCATTGGCAGCGTTTCACGCGCGCTGGTCGCGGGCGACGCGGTGGTGACGTGGCTGCCGCCATCGGGCAACTCGGTTGATGTCTCGGTGCGTCTGCCTGCAAGCGTCAGGAACGACCTGTCGCAGTTGCTGCAAATACCGCTGGCAAATCCGCGGGTACCGGACGGCGACGCGATCTCGCTTGATCGTGTGGCAACAATTAGCGAGAGCACCAACCCGAAAAGCATCGAGCGCGCCTTCCTGCAACGTCAAGTGACGATCAGCGCCAACGTAAAGGGGCGCACCCCTGGGGATGTCGGCGGCGACGTTAATAAGTTGATTGAAGCATTCCCGCTGCCGCCGGGCTACCGATTCCAGCAAGACGGTGATAACCAAATCATGCGTGATTCGTTCGGCTACGCGGTGGTGGCGCTGGTGCTGGCGGTAATGTTTATCTACTTCGTGCTGGGCTCGCAGTTCATGAGCTTTGCGCAGCCTCTGGCGATCATGGCGACATTGCCGCTGTCGCTGGTGGGTGTGCTGCTGGCGCTGTTTGTGACGCGAACGACGTTCAATATGTTCGCGATGATTGCGTTCATTATGTTGATGGGGTTGGTGGTCAAAAACGGCATTTTGCTGGTGGACTTTGCCAATCAGGCGCGACGCGATCTGGGCTTGAGCATCGCTGAGGCACTGGTGCGTGCAGGGCACATTCGCCTGCGACCGATTTTGATGACAACCGCCGCGATGGTGTTTGGCATGTTGCCGATGGCGCTGGCGTTGAAAGAGGGCGCAGACGGAACGATGGGCCGCGCAATCATTGGCGGGTTGCTCAGCTCAGGCATTTTGACCTTGGTGGTAGTGCCGGTGATTTACGCAATGATCGAAGAGTTTAAAGAGAAGCGTGCCGTGAAAAAGGCAGCAAAACATTCGCTCGGGGCCGCTGCATCTGGCACAGCAGAGGTTCCGGCTGAATAGGCTGACCGCGCTCGCATGCTCGGCAAAAGCCACGAAAGCTGCGATTGCGCCACTCCGGAGGGCAACTGTTGCAGTTTTTCCATTCCTAGAAATACGGCAACTCGACGCCGCCGACAACACTCACAAAGTCAGCAAATTCCGCTAAACTTAGTTAACTGACCGCGAGTCATTTAGGCTAAATAGCCCTTAAAATCACTGCTTCCTGAATATCTTATCGACGCTGTCCGCAGCGTGTGCCGCGCTTATGAACATCGAACAAGTCCGCTTCAATATGGTTGAACAGCAAATCCGCACGTGGGATGTGTTGGATACCGACGTGCTCGATTTGCTACACACCCTCAAACGCGAAAACTTCGTGCCTCCGTCGCAGCGCGAATTCGCGTTAATGGATATTGAATTGCCGTTGTCTGCCGTGGCACCGGATGCCCCGGACGCGATCCGCGAGCGCATGTGGTCGCCAAAAATGGAGGCGCGCGTGGCGCAAGATGTCGATTTGCACGGCGTTGAGCATGTGCTTGAAGTCGGCACTGGCAGCGGTTATCTGACCGCGCTGCTCGCCTCGCGATCGGCCAAGGTTACAAGCGTTGAAATCAACCCTACGCTGGCGAAGTTTGCGCTGGCCAATTTGGCAAAAGCAGGCATTACCAATGCGACCGTCGTGACCGGCGACGCCGCGCGTGGCTGGGCGCCGGCTGCGCCGTATGACGTGATCGTGTTTACCGGCTCGATGGAAGTGTTGCCCGAGGAGGTGCTTGCGCAGCTGAAGCCAGGTGGAAAACTGTTTGCCATTTTGGGCAAACCGCCTGCGATGCGTGCGCAGTTGATTACCGTGACCGGCAGCGGTGGTCGCAACGAGCGCACGCTATTCGAGACCGTGGTTGCACCACTGACCCATGCCGCACTCGCGCCCGGATTTGTATTCTGATGGTTGAGCAGATGGACGGGGCGACGGTCGCCGAGGCGCGCGCCAATGAGCTCGCCAAAGCGGTTTTTCTGGATGTGCGCGAGCCGTGGGAATTTGATCTGGCGCGTATTGAAAATTCAGTGAACATTCCGATGTCAACGCTGGTGTCAAGGGTGGAAGAGGTGCGCGCGCTGCAACAGGCGGCTGATTCGACATCCATCGCTCCGATCGTGGTGATTTGCCATCACGGCGTGCGCAGCCTGCAGTGCGCCAATTTTTTGTCGAAACACGGGCTTGACCGCCTGATCAATTTGAGCGGTGGCATTGCCGCATGGTCCGCGCGCGTTGACCCGACCGTTCCCCAGTATTAAATCGTTGGAGTACCGAATGCGTTTTTTTCGCCCTGTTTCAGTTGCAGTTCTCGCCGTCGCGATGTCCAGCGCGCATTCAGCCGACCTGCTGACGCTGTACCGAGATGCCGCCACGCAAGACCCGGCGGTCGCCTCAGCGCAGGCCGCACTGCTGGCAGCGCGGGAGCGGGTGGCTCAGGCGGAAGCAGCCAACGGTTTCGGCGCCGGCGTGAATGCTGCGGCGAATGCCAACTATTTTGATCTCCATGCGCGCGGTTTGCCGAAGGCCGCCACAGATCGTGGATATCTCACTGCAAGTGTGTCGGCTTACGTCAACAAACCGCTTATTCGGCCGGCGCTTTTTGTCGCCATCGAACAAGCTAGAGCGTCGCTGATTTTGTTTGAGGTGTCGCTAGCGGCGGCACAAATGGACGTCGCCACTCGCTTATCGCAAGCCTACTTTGACGTGCTGTTGGCGCAAGACAATCTGACTTTAGTGCAATCGCAGAAAGCGGCGGTGGGCGAACAACTGGCGCAGGCTCAGCGCAACTTTGAAGTGGGCACTGCAACCATTGTCGACACCAACGAAGCGCAGGCGCGCTACGACCAAGTGATCGCTCAGGAAATCGCGGCTAACAACGAGGTCGAGCGCACTCGCTACGCGCTTCGCACCGTAGTCGGTCGCTACGAAACCAATCTCAAACGCCTGCGTACCAACGCTCAGGTGTCCGCGCCCAATCCATCGAACATGGACGCTTGGGTGAGTCGCGCGGAAACTGAAGCGTTCGGCGTGCGCATCGCGCAGCAGACGCTTACGGTTGCCGAATACGACATCAAACGCGCGCAAACCGGCCTAGACTGGACGCTCGACGCGACCGCCTCGGTGGCGCATTCGCAAAGCACCGGCGGCGTCGCGACGGGGGTCGGCACGTGGGTTAATTCCGGGGTCATCGGCGTGACATTTAACTGGCCGTTTGATGTCTCCGGTGGCGTCAACGCGCGGATTCGCGAAACATTGGCGCTGGTCGACAAAAGTCGCAACGACATCGAAGCTGCGCGTCGTTTAGCGAGCCTTGGCGTTCGTCAGTCGTATCTGGGCGTGACCAGTGGGGTGGCCAGCGTGGCGGCGCAACAGCAAGCGCTGAAGTCTGCTGAAACGCTGCTCGCCTCGACCAAACTGGGGCTGGAGGTCGGCGTGCGCACCAATCTTGACGTGCTGAATGCGCAGCAACAAGTCACCCAGGTGCAGCGCGATCTGGCGTTGGCTCGCTACAACACGCTGCTTAATGACTTGCGCTTAAAAGCAGCGACTGGCGTGCTTAGCGAGGACGATCTGCGTGCCACCAATGCGTACTTGACCGATTGACCCTATTTTCGAACCCGTGCCATGCGCTCGCGGCGTGGCAAGCCTAAAACCGCCATCGAGGTTGCTGCGTAGAACTTTTTGACGTTAAAACATATTTTTAGGGAAAGCTATGGCGCGTTATTCAACGCTTTGGGCAGCTTCTATGCTGGCTTGGGTCCCTGCGCTGTGCATTGCTCAAGCACCTAATGAGCCCGCATTGGCAGCCTATGGTGGGTACGAGGGCTTGGGAAAAATCACCCATGATTTCGTCGAACGAGTGCAGAAAAATCCCAAGATCGGCCGCTTTTTTAAGGAAGCCGACATCGAGCGACTCGAAGCCATGCTGACGGACCAGTTCTGCGACGTGTTGGGTGGCGGCTGCAAATATTCCGGAAAATCGATGAAAGAGGCGCACACCAACATGAAAGTCGCCACAGCCGATTTCAATGCGCTTGCCGAGGACTTGCAAGACGCACTGACGGCAGCGAACGTACCCACCTATCAACAAAATAAACTGATCGCAAAATTGGCGCCGATGCATCGCGACGTGGTGGAGAAATAAGTGATGCAACCGAAGCCGCGCGCACTCTCAATGTTGTTTCGCCGTGGCGCGCTGAGTGCGCTGGTGCTGGGCGTTTCACTGGCGCACGCCGGGACGTTTCTGGGTGTTGCCAGCGACCGTGACGGGGTAGCGTTGGTCAGTGTGGTGGTGTCGCTGAAGCCAATCGGGCGAGCTGCGCCGACCACGCCCGCTCAGGAAATCACCGTCAGTCAAGAGAACGCAACGTTCAAACCCTACATCTCGGTGATTCGAGTAGGCTCTAGCGTAGTGTTTGCCAATCGCGACAACATGGAACATCACATCAAGTCGTTTTCGAGCAGCAAGCCGTTTGAAATTGCGGTGCACAAACCGGGTGATACGCCCCCGCCCATCCGCTTTGACAAAGAAGGCGCGGTGGTGGCATATTGCATCCTGCACGACTGGATGCGTGCCTACGTCTACGTCGCGGATACGCCGTGGTTTTCGACTACCGAGGTAAACACCGGTATCGCTCGAATTGAGAATCTGCCTGCGGGCGATTACGAAGCAATTGCCTGGCACCCCGATCTCGGTCAATACAAACCGCCACTGACACAAAAAGTGACCGTCCCTGCGACGGGCGCTGTCGAAGTAACCTTTAAATTCGATCTAAAGGCACGGCCTGTGCGGCAGGCTCCGAAAAATTTCGGTAGCGGCGCGAGAACAAAGTAGAGAGAAAAAACGGGCCAGTTTGGACCGTTTTCTATTTTTCTAATCGATTCGCTTAGCGCGAATTCCGCGTTTGGCTAATGCTTCGAGCAGGTTGTTTTCGCCAAACATGTGGCCCACACCGATCACCACAAAATGGTTATCTGGCGATTTGAAATAAGCATCAATTTTGTCGGCCATTGCGGGATGGCGGTCATCAAAAATGCGCCGCCTGGCTGACGCGCCCTCAGCGCTGTCGCCGAAGTCCTCGCCTACGATTCTGGTGAGCGCCGGGCCGTCGCCCGCCCGATAGGCGGCGAGCATTTCGATCAACCGCTTTTCCATT
>JACMNN010000218.1 GCA_014378555.1 Burkholderiales bacterium
AACGTCATCCATTTCACCTGCATCCAGCTCGATGCAGGATTGCCACTGGAAACGCGCTCCACATCCGTTCGCCCTGAGCGCAGCGAAGGGTTTGATTCGGTTCGGACCCTTCGCTGTGCCCAGGGCGAACGGTTTCGGGTGTCATGACTTATGAGGTTTTAATAACTGCCCCAATGCTCTCCACCAACGTCATCCATTTCACCTGCATCCAGCTCGATGCAGGATTGCCACTGGAAACGCGCTCCACATCCGTTCGCCCTGAGCGCAGCGAAGGGTTTGATTCGGTTCGGACCCTTCGCTGTGCTCAGGGCGAACGGTTTCGGGTGTCATGACTTATGAAGTTTTAATAACTGCCCCAATGCTCGCCACCAACGTCATCCATTTCACCCGCATCCAGCTCGAAGCCGGGTGCTGGGCAGCCGCTCAACATCCGTTCGCCCTGATCGCAGCGAAGGGTTTGATTCAGGTCGGACCCTTCGCTGTGCTCAGGGCGAACGGTTTCGGGTGTCATGACTTATGAGGTTTTAATAACTGCCCTAATGCTCGCCACCAACGTCATCCATTTCACCCGTATCCTGCGCGATGCCGGGTGCTGGGCAGCCGCTCAACATCCGTTCGCCCTGAGCGCAGCGAAGGGTTTGATTCGGTTCGGACCCTTCGCTGCGCTCAGGGCGAACGGTTTCGGGCGTCATGATTTATGAAGTTTTAATAACCGCCCCAATGCTCGCCACCAACGTCATCCATTTCACCCGCATCCTGCGCGATGCCGGGTTACCGCTGGGCACGCGCTCGACGCTTGATGCGTTGGCCTGCGTCGAAGTTGCGGGCATCGAGACGCGTCAGGATTTGAAGGCGGCGTTGCGCTGTGTGCTGGTGTCGCGTGTCGATCATCTGGTGTTGTTTGATGCGGCGTTTGATCTGTTCTGGCGTGACCCGGATATTGCGGCAAAAATGATGGCGGCGTTGTTGCCGGAAGTTTCTGGACGCGGCTCAGCTTCACCGCCACCGCCGCCGCCACTGCGTTTGCTCGATGCGATGCACGGTCAGCAAAATCAACCGCAAGCAGCACAGCCAACACAGGAGCCGGATGAGCTGCAGTTTGATGCGACGCTGACGTTTTCTGCCAGCGAGAAGTTTCAGCGACTCGACTTTGAGAGCATGAGTGCCGATGAATGGGCGCTCGCCAAGAACGCAATTCGTGACTTCGTGCTACCCGTCAAGCCGCTTCGTACGCGCCGCCACAAACCGGTTAACCGCGGCCAAAGCATTGACCTGCGACGCACGCTGCGCGGGACCGTGCGCACTGGTGGAGAGTTGATTCATTTGCTGCGCAAGGCCCCTGACGTGAAGCCGCCACCACTGGTCGTACTCTGCGATATTTCCGGTTCGATGCATCGTTACACGCGGATGTTTTTGCATTTCATTCATGCCTTGACCAACGCCGAGCAACGGGTCGAAGTATTCCTGTTCGGAACGCGGCTGACGCACATCACGCGGCAGTTGCGACACAAGGATGTGGACGCCGCGCTGGAGCGTGTGGCGAGTGCTGCGCCAGACTGGTCGGGCGGCACCCGCATTGGTGGCAGTCTGCGTGAATTTAATCAACGCTGGAGCCGCCGCGTGCTGGGGCAGGGTGCGGTGGTGTTGCTGCTCACCGACGGATTAGACCGGGATGATATTGACGTGCTGGCGGCGAGCGCGGAGCGACTGCGCAAGTCATGCCGGCAGTTGATCTGGCTAAATCCGTTGCTGCGATTTGATGCATTCGCGCCGCGTGCAGCGGGCATTCAGGCGTTACTGCCGCATGCGTCGAAGTTCATAGCAGCGCACAATTTGCAGTCAATAAAATCGCTCGCGTCGGTGTTGAGTGCGGCATGATCGTGGCTAAAAGCACTGCAAAATATACAGCGTGCGTAGCGCCTAAAATTTCACTAGTTAAGAACACAACGGAGACACCACGATGGACATGAAAGACAGCCGCATCATCAACGCCCCGCAGGCCAAAGTGTGGGCGGCGTTGAATGACCCCGCCATGCTTAAGCAATGCATCATCGGCTGCGACAGTTTGGAGGCGACGGCCGATAACGCCTTCGTCGCTTTGATGAGCGTGAAGGTCGGGCCGGTCAGCGCCAAGTTCAAAGGCAAATTGCAGTTGGAAAACGTGCAACCGCCCAACAGCTACACCCTTAAATTTGAAGGCCAAGGCGGGCCAGCAGGTTTCGCCAATGGTTCAGCAAACGTGTCGCTCGCCGCTGAGAGTCCCCACACCACGCGCCTTGACTACACCGCCAACGCGATGATTGGTGGCAAGCTGGCGCAGGTCGGCTCACGGCTGGTGGACGCAGCGGCGCGCAAAATTGCCGATGATTTCTTCTCGAAATTTGAGGTGTTGGTGGCGGAACCGGTGGTGGTGGCCGGCGGCGCTGATCAAGCTGCAGCGGTAGTTGTTGCCGCACCGCGTGCGAAATCGGCCATTCCAACTTGGCTTTGGGTGGTGGCTGTGATTGTGGTCGGTGCTGTGCTCTACAAGTGGTGCTTGTGAGTCAACGCTCCCATCGTGGTGAGTTTCGCCCTGCCTAAATAACTTTATTTGATCGCCCGCCACGTCATGTTCAACAACGCCATTCCCCATGAGCTCGCCCTGCAACATGCGCTGAAATCCGCACTTTGGGCGGGTCTGCGCTTTTCGTCTGAAACAACTACGCAGCGCGCGGTGCGCAATGACAAGCCGGAGCGCAACGAGAGTTCGCTGGAAGAGGGGGTGATGTGCGAGGTGCTGGTTGACGGCCACTTTGGCCACGCCGCGACGGCTGATTTAAGCCTTGCCGGGCTGCAGCGCGCTTTTGACCGCGCGGTTGCCACCACTCGCGCCACCAGTGGCCACAAAGTGCATGCGTTTTCCGCCACGCAGCGACCGCCGGCCAACGGCAAATACACCAGCGCTCGGCAGCGCAATCTTGATGCGACCAGCGTTGCCGAAATCACCGACTGTTTGCTTGTCGCATCGAAGGCAATGAATGTGTCGGACAAGCTGGTTAACCGCAGTGCCAGCGCGATGATCGTGCAAACGCAGATCAATTTTTTCTCGTCAAACGGGTCAGAAACACGGCAAAGTTTTGATCTGGTAGACATCACGCTGTCGGCTACGGCCGCTGAGGGACTGGAGTCACAAACGCGTAGCTGGCAGCACACCGGACAATTCGGTGGGGAATCGTTTGATCGCGATACGTTTGCGCAGCAGGGCGAGCGCGTTGCGCAACAGGCTTTGGCGCTACTTGCTGCCGAAAACTGCCCTTCGGCGCGCATGGATTTATTGTTGATGCCCGACCAGATGATGTTGCAAATTCATGAGTCGATTGGTCATCCGCTAGAGCTCGACCGCATCTTGGGTGATGAGCGAAATTACGCCGGTTGGAGTTTTGTGAAAAAGGAAGACTTCGGGCATCTGAAATACGGATCAGCGTTGATGAACGTATCGTTCGACCCGACCAAAAGTAACGAATTCGCCAGTTACGATTTTGATGACGGCGGCAATCCCGCGACCAAGGAAATACTGATCAAAAACGGTGTGTTGCAGCGCGGCCTTGGTTCGCTTGAATCGCAAGCTCGGTCTG
This sequence comes from Burkholderiales bacterium, assembly GCA_014378555.1. Taxonomy (GTDB): domain Bacteria; phylum Pseudomonadota; class Gammaproteobacteria; order Burkholderiales; family Casimicrobiaceae; genus Casimicrobium. Next base: position 3,615 of record JACMNN010000218.1, read on the forward strand.
GTTTGCCAGGGGTGGCCAACTTCCGTTCAGCGTCGTGGAACCGCGCGCCGATTGACCGCATGGGCAACATCAATCTTGAACCCGGTACGTCGTCGCTCGACGAGTTAATCGGGGAGGTCGGACACGGTGTGTTGATGCACACCAATCGCTCATGGTCGATTGATGACTACCGAAACAAATTTCAGTTCGGTTGCGAGTATGCCCAGATGATCGAAAACGGCGCGCTCGGGCAGGTCGTGCGCAACCCGAATTATCGTGGCGTAACGGTGGACTTTTGGGGCCGTCTCGCCGGCGTTGGCCATACCGACAGCACCTTTGGCACATCGTACTGCGGCAAAGGTGAGCCGAGTCAAGTCATTCGCGTCGGTCACGCCTCACCGCCCTGCCTGTTCCGCGATGTTGAAGTGTTCGGGGGTCAGGCATGAGCACGGGCCACGGGTCGGGCGGCTTCGCCGCTCGGGTGCAAGCGCATTTTGATGCGGTTGCGGCGCGCGTTTTGAGCGACCTCGTTGCGGGCGAAGAACTGACCATCAACGTCACCGCGGAAGAAACGCTTTTCGTACGATTCAACAGCAATCGGGTGCGCCAGAACACCGACGTTGAACAGATCAACGTGTCGCTCTGCTTGCAAAGCAACGGCCGAACGGTCGAGAAATCGCGCACGATGTCCGGCGACCTTGAATCCGATCAAGCGGCGTTAACGCGCCTGCTGGCGAGTTGTCGCGATGAGGCGTTGAGCTTGCCCTTGGATCCAGATCAGGTTCCGGTGGTGAACAACGGCGTAAGCATTGAAGAGTTCAGCGGCGCGTTGCTCGCACCCGAGGATGTGGTGCCGAGCGTTGTTGCATCGGCAACCGGCTGCGATCTAGCGGGTTTGTATGCGGGGGGTGTCAGTATTCGCGGCAATCGAAACTCCAAGGGCCAGAGCCACTGGTTTGCCACTGAAACCTTTGTTCTCGACTACTCGATTTACAACGGCCCGAAAGCTGCGAAGGGTTGCTACGCCGGTTCGACGTGGAACGCGTCCGAGTGGGCCACCAATCTCGAACGGACCAAGACATTACTCGCGCTGCAAAGCTTGCCGCAACAGGACGTGAAGCCGGGCTCCTATCGCACTTATCTGGCCCCGCGTGCGTTCTCAGATTTGCTGGGTATGCTCAACTGGAACGCGCTCTCCGCAGCGGCATGGAAGCAGGGCCGAAGCCCGTTCAAAAAGCTCGCTGAACACGAAACTACGCTGTCGCCGCTGCTCACTATTGAAGAAAATTTCTCGGTGGGTTTGACGCCACGTTTCAACAGTTTGGGTGAGGTGTCGGAGACGCACCTGCCGTTGATCAGCGGTGGCGTCTTAAAGAACCTGTTGGTGAGTTCGCGCACAGCCAAGGAATACGCAATGGTCGCCAACGGCGCCTGCGCCGAAGAGAGCCCGCGCGCAATGGACGTGAGCGCTGGAACGCTCGACGAAAAGGACGTGCTGGCGGCGCTCGGCACGGGACTGTATTTGTCGAACTTGCATTACCTTAACTGGAGCGATCCGGTGTCAGCACGGGTGACCGGCATGACCCGCTACGCGTGCTTTTGGGTCGAAAACGGAGTGATCGCTGGGCCGATCAAAGATTTGCGTTGGGACGAAAGCCTTTACGGCGCGCTGGGTAGCAAGCTGATGGCGCTGACTTCGCACACCGAAATTGATCCGGCAGTGGATACCTATTACCGGCGCTCGCTCGGTGGGTCGCGCACGCCCGGCGCGTTGATTGAGGGATTCACGTTCACGCTTTGAGTCTGAACGATTTGTATTGCGGGAGTTGAGCTTCCGCAAAGACTCGGGCGCGATGCCCGTCGCTGTTGCGGCGGTGCCCTTCGCTGTTGCGGCGGTGATGCAGCGCAACCCCCGATTGTTACAACGGCATACAACGTCATCGCGGGACGCGAAAAAAAGTCGACTTTGCGCAACGCAAAAACACCGCTAAATCACGTCTACACCCCTTCCGTTTGCGCCCGCTTTGGCCTATGCTCAAAATGCTGCTGCAAGGCGGTAGGGGAGTCGATAAGCGTCGACAGTCAGAAATTTTGGAGGAGTGTTATTTTGAAACTAAATGTCAATGGGAAGCCCGCGAATTTTGAGGGCGATCCCGATACCCCGATCTTGTGGGTACTGCGTGATCATCTCGACGTCACCAGCCCAAAATTTGGCTGTGGCATGGCTCTGTGTGGCGCCTGCACCGTGCATCTGGACGGCGCTCCGATCCGCTCCTGCTCAACGCCGGTAAGCGCGGCGCTCGGCAAAAAAATTACCACGATCGAAGGCCTTCCAGTCAAGGTCGGCAAGGCGCTGCAAGACGCATGGATCGCTGAAGAGGTGCCGCAGTGCGGCTACTGTCAAACCGGCCAGATGATGAGTGCTGCTGCGCTGATCAGCAAAAACAGCAAGCCTTCCGAGGCTGAAATTATCAACGCGATGGACGGCAACATTTGCCGCTGCGGCACCTATCACCGCATTCAAAAAGCCATTGTCCGTGCCGGTAACACCGTCGCTGGCGTTAAAGCATAAGGAGGGCGCGATTATGAAAAAGCACCTACTGCAAGACAAGCTTGAATCCTCGTCACGTCGCGGATTTATCAAGTCGACAGGCGCGCTCAGCGGCGCATTAGTTATCGGCTTTCAACTGCCAGAAGCGGGCGCACAAACGGCGGCTGGACCGGTGTTGACCAACGCGTGGGTCAAGGTTGACTCGAAGGGCGCAGTCACGTTGATTTGTCATCGCTCCGAAATGGGCCAAGGCGTATACACCTCGATGCCGATGCTGGTTGCGGAAGAGCTGGGCGTGCCGTTGTCGGCGGTCAAAATCGAAATGGCGCCATCCGCTCCGATCTACATCAACGCGATGTTGGGCGGACAAATCACCGGCGGCTCCACCTCCGTGCGCGACGCATGGACGAAGCTGCGCGAAGCTGGCGCCTCGGCACGCGCGGTGCTGGTTGCCGCGGCGGCCGACACCTGGAAAGTTTCAGCGGACGAATGCACGGTTGCCAACGGCGTGGTGATGCATAAGAGCGGCAAGAAGCTCGCGTATGGTGCTCTGGTTGCTAAAGCATCGACGATGAAAGCGCCTGAAAAAGTCGTTTTGAAAGACCAGAAAGACTGGACGATCATCGGCATAAACAAGCCGCGTATCGACACGCCATCAAAGGTGTACGGCAAGGCGCAATTCGGCATTGACGTCAAGAAGCCCGGCATGCTGGTGGCCTCGCTAGTGCAGGCGCCAGTGATCGGCGGCAAGGTAGTTAAATTCAACGATGCCAAGGCCAAGGCGGTTAACGGCGTGGTGGCTGTGGTGCAAATCCCCGACGGCATTGCGGTGCTCGCCAAGGATTTCTACATCGCGAAAAAAGGCCGCGATGCGCTTGAAGTTGAGTGGGACAACGGCCCCAACGCTGATCTCGACAATCAGGCGATAGAAGCGCAGTTGCGTACAGCGTCGGTCAACGCGGGCGCTGTGATGCGCAAAGATGGCACCGGCATTGCCGACATGGACAAGGCCGCGTCAAAGATTGAGGCTGAGTACGAGTTGCCGTTTCTCGCGCACGCGACGCTCGAACCAGTGAACTGCACGGCTGAATTTATTAACGGCGAATGTCACATTACCGGCCCGATTCAGTTTCAGCAGGGCGCGCAATACGGCGTGGCCGCGGCGATCAATATGCCGCCAGAAAAAGTGTTTATTCACACCACGTTCCTTGGCGGCGGCTACGGTCGAAAGCTTGAGCTGGACTTCCAGATTCAGGC
>JACMNN010000219.1 GCA_014378555.1 Burkholderiales bacterium
ACGCGATTGACACAATTTTCTGGAGATTTAGCGCACGAGATGCGCACACCTATCGCCACTCTGCTTGGCAGAACTCAAGTCGCTCTGTCGCAGATACGAGATGTTGAGTCGCTACGCGACACATTGGCAAGTAACGTCGAGGAGTTGGAACGCCTGACACGTTTGATCACCGACATGCTTTTTCTCGCGCAGTCTGAGCAGGACAAGCGTTCGCTGGACCGTGACGTGTTGCAACTGGACGTTGAGGCCAATCTGGTCGCTGAATTCTTGATGGACGTTGCTGAAGATCGGCAACTACAAATCGCGGTGGTGGGGAAAGCTACGGTCAGCGCCAACCGGCTTCTGGTGCAGCGCGCCATAACCAATCTCTTATCCAATGCGATTCGCCATGCCAACAAAAGGACGGTGATCGAGGTGGCCATTGAACAATCTCCGTCCATGGTGACGCTCACGGTTGCGAATGTGGGCAGCAACATTGGCAGCGCTGACCTGAAACGCATATTTGAACGGTTCTACCGCGTCGATGCAGACCGCAGTCGTGGTTCGGGCGGCACCGGGCTCGGATTGGCCATCGTCCGCTCGATTATGAACATGCACGACGGGGCAGTTATTGCCGCCAGTAGTGCAGACGGGCGGACTACGTTTCAGTTGCGATTCCCAATGACTTAAGCGGGTCGACCACTGGCCGTTGTTTCCCCAAGCGGAAATCGAAACCCAGCATCGTCCCACAACGTCGGCGGCTCACGTCCTACCGCTGTCGGCTTGCAGCCCCGCAATACTTCGTTAGCCCGCAATTGGGCGCTCTCCTCCAACTACGCCAGGAAAAAACGATGAATCAACCAAGCTGCAAATTTGCTCGCTCACTGTGTAAGGTATTGCTCGCAGCGATTGCATTCACTTCTGTGGTGCACGCACAGACCACTGCTCCCGCAGCGCCTGCCGCCATGATGCCCGGCATGCCGGGTATGCCAAAGGCCGACATGGCAAAGGGCATGATGGGCTCGGATGGCATGAAGCAGTCGATGATGATGGGCATGGACGGCATGCAGAAGATGCAGATGACCGGCGATACCGACAAAGACTTCGCAATGATGATGAAAATGCATCATCAGCAAGCCGTCGATATGGCGCAAATAGAACTCAAAGACGGCAAGTCGCCGGCGATGAAAAAGATGGCAAAGCAAATCATCTCTGCGCAGAAAAAGGAAATCGCCATATTCGATAAATGGCTGGCAACAGCGAAGTAAACACCGGGCGTCTATCGGCAAGGTGGCCTAAGTCGCGAAGTTCAAGTTTTGTGAATATCGCAACGGTTTCAAAACTGCGCCGCGGGCGTTTATCAGTGCGCTCAAAGGAAAACTTTCGGCAAACTAATCATCCGCAACGTGCCTGCCTTGGTTGAATGGATAGCTACTCACCGCGCTGCCGATACCTAACCAACAAAAGAGAAAACATGAAAATACTAATGGTCTTGACGTCACACGACAAGCTAGGTGACACCGGAAAAAAGACGGGCTTCTGGCTTGAAGAATTTGCCGCGCCATACTATGCGTTTAAAGATGCGGGCGCTGAAATTCAGCTTGCTTCGCCTCTGGGTGGTCAGCCTCCGCTCGATCCAAAAAGCGACGATACGGCTTCGCAAACTGCGGCCACCCTTCGCTTTAAGGCGGACGCTGCGGCACAACACGAACTGGCGCATACGGTGAAGTTGCGTGACATTTCAGCGGTCGATTTTGATGCGGTCTTCTACCCCGGCGGCCATGGCCCGTTGTGGGATCTCGCGGAAAACACCGATTCCATCGCATTGATTGAAGCGCTGTTCGCAAGCGGCAAACCGATAGCCGCCGTTTGTCATGCACCCGGCGTGTTGCGCCACGTCAAAACATCGGCAGGCATCTCGGTACTCAAAGATCGCAATGTCACCGGCTTCAGTAATGGCGAAGAGAAAGCAGCCGAGCTCACTGATGTCGTGCCGTTTCTGGTCGAAGATATGCTCAAAGCTCACGGCGCTCACTACACACAAATGCCCGACTGGAAGCCCTACATCGTCGAAGACGGTTTATTGATCACCGGACAGAACCCAGCCTCATCCGAGCCCGCCGCAAAAGCATTACTGCTCATGCTGCACAATCGGGTTGCCGTTGACTAGACGCACGGCGGGGTCATCGTTGGTGTTGGCAGAGATTCGATCTCACGCCAACAAGCAAACCAGTATTTCTCAGCGAATCCTGACAAGCCCTGCCGATAAAGTTTTGGCCATGCACAAACGTAAGTGATGGCCACAATTTGCCGCTCACCGGCCGGCTGGCTTTAACTCGCCAAGAGTCCAGAAAATAGCGGGGTGCACTTCGTTTCGATATCGAACGTAGCGTTGCGAATACGAAAGTTGCTAGGCCTACTTCGAGTTGATCTCCATGTAGTGGCCAATGAGGGGCGTTTGGTACGGAATTACGGAGGGCATGGATTCCCTCGAGCGTGATCAACTCCCCCGTCGCCAACGTGCCGCCAAACCGGCACCGCAAGAAGCACGCTAACTCTGAGGACAGCTCATGTCTGATCGGTTGCGCGGCAAACCTCGCCCTCTACGGCCGAAGACGGATAGCGCCACAATGGACGCCATGAGATGTTGTTTTTTCTGCGGGATAAAGACCGAAACTGTGTCAAAAGAAAGTTTAGTTCGACGGCATAACTTTTCGTCAAGCCTTTAAATTCGAACTCGTGCCCCACGGCGAACGGGCGCGCGATACGTAACGCGACCGCTTTGTTTAACACCACGCGACATGACCTTAAAACGCGACGCAGATCACCCGCTTGTGCGCCGTCGCATATCACCTCAAATTTAAGAGCTATGCAGGCGCTACATGGTTGTTCTTTAGTACTGTTCAACGTCGTGACGCAGTGACTGCGACGTTGAGACACTGCCACTGCCGCGCTTTCCTTACGCGCCCTATGGGCCGAGCCCGGTCACGCGTTTTTGTAAGCGCACGGCGCGAGATGGTGTAGGACGATACCGACCGCGGCCACTAGGATGTTTTTGGCGCTAAACATTGCATGAGGGTCACCTGGATGGCGCTAACGCCAATTTCTACCCGTGGCAGCGCTTGTTTAACGCGGCTCATGGCGGGCCTGAGGATCAGTGTTCAGCAAGCTCGATAAGCGACACGATCAAATTCCGCTCCACTGCGCCACCTCGCGGCCTTCGCTATTATTTTATGGGCTGCGCGCTTCAAGTTTCGGCCCGCGGCCATTTGTGATTTTTAGACTCCGCCAACCTCAATAGAAAGAAAGACTCATCATGATGCACTGGATCTGGACCATTCTTATCGGCTTCGTAGCAGGCCTGCTGGCGCGTGCGATCACACCGGGTAAATCGCCCACCGGGTTCATCATGACCGCAGTGCTGGGCGTCGCTGGCTCAGTGCTTGCGTCATTCATCGGACAATCGCTCGGCTGGTATTCCGCGGGCCAGGTTGCCGGATTTCTCGCCTCAGTGATCGGTGCGATTATCTTGCTCGTCATCTATCACCTTGTCACCCGTAACAATAGCTAATCAGGAATCATCATGGGACTACTCGACACACTTTCGCAAATCGTCGCTGGCGGCAATGTCAGCGATGACAAATTCGACCAAGTAGCGCAGCAAGCGCCGACCGACGCGCTGGGACGAGGACTCACCGACGCGTTCAACTCCGATCAAACCCCTCCGATCGGTCAGATGGTGGGCCAATTGTTCGGCAACTCAAATGGCCAGCAGCAGTCAGGGATGTTGAATCAATTGCTGGCAACGCTCGGCCCTAGCGTGGCCGCGGCGCTTGCTGGTGGCGCGCTGGGTCGCATTATGTCGCCGGGTGCGACTAGCGTGACGCCGGAACAGGCAGCAAACTTAACGCCAGAGCAGGTGCAGACGGTCGTCACGCAAGCCAGCGAAAGCAGTCCTGGTATCGCCGATCAACTTGGCAATTTTTACGCGCAACATTCCGGCCTTATTAAGACACTCGGCGGTGCCGCGATGTTGATCGCCATGACCAAAATGAAAGATCATCTCGCGCAGCGCTCTTAGCGCCGTCTGATGCGCAGCTAGGTCTGGTGACGATACTGCCTGGTTACCCAGCACAGCGAAGGGTTCGATGCGTAGTCAGACCCTTCGCGTTGCTCAGGGCGAACGGAGGTGTGAAGCGTAGTCGCCGGCGCGGAGAGTTGGCGAACGATTTACATGCTCTCCGCTACCAAACGGTGCCGCGATGTCGATTGCCATGACCCAAATGAAAGATCATCTCGCGCCGCGCTCTTAGCGCCATCTGATGCGCAGCTAGGTCTGGTGACGATGCTGCCTGGTTACCCCGTTCGCCCTGAGCGCAGCGAAGGGTCCGATGCGTAGTCAAACCCTTCGCGTTGCTCAGGGCGAACGGAGGTGTGAGGCGTATTCGCTGGCGCGCAGACTTGGCGAACGATTTGCGTGCGCTCCGCCATAAATGACGGGCGCTACAGCCAGGTAAGCCAGTTCACGACTGCGGTGGTGGATGAAGACGAAATAAACTGGAAGTCGCCATAGCGTCCCTGACTTGTCTTTACGCGCTAAGACTGTAGTGGAGTGCCAATCGCGAGGTTGCCATTTTGGGACGGGTAAGAAAGGGTCTGACAGATTGCCTTGCTCGGTAAACCGGCAGTCGCCTTGAAGGAACCAGAAAGAACAAAACCGTTGTATCCGAGGTCGGCCTGAACCATCGAAAAGGCCGTCTCGTTCACGAGAGATGCCGTGTCCGTGTCGAGCGATGCGACCGGGTTATTAGTCATATTCGTCCCAAACCCTTGGGCAAGTTGCACCCATAAACATCGACCACGCTCCTGTATTGCCCGCGTCAGAAACGCGCAGGCCTGCTTTGCGCCATCGGGGTGCCGTAGCTCGTCTTTCCACCCAAAAAATTTTCCCTGGCTTTCTGGCATGCTGCACGAGTACGTTGACGGCTTGCTTGGCACCCTTTGCGGCGCTGAGAAGCCGGTAACTTAAACTAGTACGCTTGTTTGTCTATTTGCCGGTTGCAACTATGAAAATTTTGAACGCACTATTTGTTATTGCACTGCTTGCATCAAGCCCGATCGCGTCTGCTGCAGCTACCTGCAAAACTTGCGGCACTGTCACCGGCGTTCGCACCATTGAGGCGCGAGGCGAGGCCACCGGCGCGGGCGCTATTGTTGGTGGTGTTCTAGGGGGAGTCCTCGGGCACCAGGTGGGCGGCGGGCGGGGTCGCGACGTCGCCACTGTCGCCGGTGCCGCCGGGGGGGCGTACGTCGGCCATCAGACCGAACGCAGCATGAAATCTGCCACGCGCTATCGTGTCGATGTGCGCATGGACAGCGGCAAGCGCCGCACTTTTACTTATTCGGCAGCGCCCGGTTATCGCGTCGGCGACCCCGTAACGGTAAACAGCGGCAAGATGATGCGTCGCTAAAACGCTGAGCACTCGCCTAGCGGTGAGCGGTCAAGCCGCAGTCGCAGCGACGATCAACGGGTACGCATCGGCAGCGGATAGCCAGCGACACTTGCGTTGCCGTCTTTGTCTACCGCTTGCACACCGAACACCACATTGTCTTTTGACACGCCTTTAATGGTGGCGCGCGTGACGTTGCCGACGTCCCGGCTCTGCTGCCAGTAGGGCGCGCTGGTTTCGCGCCAGACAATGCGGTATCCAGCGAGATCGGCTTCCAGATTGGCTTTCCAGCGAATCGTGGAATCGTTTTCAAGGCTTGTGGTTTCCATCTGAATTTCAGCGGGCGTCGCCGGCGCGAGGGCGAGTGAGGCTAGCGCCGCCGCGTTCACGCGCGTGACCTTGGCGACGTAATCGAAATCGACAAACTCGGGCAAGTCGCCTATTTGCACGCCATTTTCAATGCGCACATTCTTGTGCTGGTGCCGATAGTCCTCAACCGGCTCGGTAAAACGCACCGCTGCATAACCCGCGTCGAGAAAAGGTGAATGGTCGCCGCCGCGCAAATAGCGGTCGCGACGATAAATAATGTCTACCGTCATGCCGGCAATATGGCGCTCGGCAACTTCCTTGATGAAGCGCGCCAGTTGTCGCGTCGGAAAATCATTTTCGCCACCACTGCGCAGCAGCGTTACGGTGGCATCGGTCGGCTCTTTTAGCGGGGCCGGCACACCTTCAGCGAACAGGCGCACCCGATTATTGATCACGCTGCCATCAGCGCCCTTGCTGCTGCCGATAATGTCGTTGGTGAACATGGCGGCGACGTTGAGGCCCTGCGCCTTGGCTTTTTTCGCCCAGAAGGTCGAGCCAATCAGGCCCTGTTCTTCGCCTGCGACAGCCATAAAAATGAGCGTCGCATCAAATTTGTATTTCGACATCACGCAGGCCATTTCCATCACAGCGGCGGTGCCAGAGGCATCATCGTTGGCGCCCGGTGCGTCGCTCACAGCATCAATTGCGCTGTCGGCCATCGAGTCGTAATGACCACTCACCACATAGAGACGATCTCTCGATTCGGGCTGGCTTCCGGGCAGGGTCGCCACCACATTGACCACATTCGTCGGAGTCGGGATTCGCGCAGAAACGACTGCCAGATTGTCGTCGAAGGTAACCTGCAGCTGGCCGCCGTTGGCCTTGGCACAGGCCTCCAGTTCGGTCTTTATCCAGCGCCTTGCAGCGCCAATGCCGCGCGTATCGCTTACGGTATCCGAGAGCGTGTTGCGAGTGCCGAAGCTGACCAGTTTGCGAATGGTATTTTCGATGCGCTCTGCAGAAATTTCCGCTGCAATTTTGTCGATCATCGGCTTAGCAGGCTGCGCCTGCACGGTGACCGTCGCGAGGCCAAGTGCTATGGCCAGGCAAACCAGCGACGGTGAAACGAGTGCGAAGAGCCTGTAGCGCATAGGTGAGACCGCGTTAATATTTTTAAGATCATAGCGAAACTTGCATTACGGCACAGCGTTAATATCGCGCTCAGCGCTTCGCGCAACCCACTCATAAAAGCCTGACCGCAACACCGCCAGCAGCCCTCAGCCCTCAGCCAATCGGTCGTGAATGACGGCGTACGTTCCAGCCTGCGACCTCCACGCCCGTTGACAGAGCAACGCCAGCGCGCGGGCTTAGCATTTGCGTCAATAACTCAATTCAGCACAAACACGGGACGGTCATTGATGAAAAGTACAGTTAACCAGCGGCGGAAATGGTTGATCGCGGTGACGGTCGCAGCCAGCGCGTTGCTGTTATCTTCTTGCACGATGCAGCCGGCATCGGTCGCGGCGCGCAGCGCAGAAGTTCGGGTGGTCACCTCGGGCGCATTCACCGAAGCTTACAAAATGTTGGTGCCGCAGTTTGAAAAGGACAGCGGTCATAAAGTCATTTCGAACTACGGCGCGTCGATGGGCAATGCGGCAGATTCGATCCCCAGCCGTCTCGCTCGCAGTGAACCGGTGGACGTGCTGATCATGGCCGGCCCGGCCCTCGATGAGCTCATCACGCAGGGCAAGGTGATGCCGGGAAGCCGCGTTGATCTGGTGCGCTCAAGCATCGGTTTTGCGGTAGCGTCAGGCGCGCCGAAGCCCGATATCAGCACCTTGGCCAAGCTCAAGCAAACGTTACTGGATGCAAAATCGATCGCCTATTCAGCGAGCGCCAGTGGCGTGTATTTCTCAACCGTGTTGCTACAAAAACTCGGTATCGCCGATCAGGTTTTGCCCAAGAGCAAACGCATTCTTAGCGAGCGCGTCGGCACTGTCGTCGCGCGTGGTGACGCCGAGCTGGGCTTGCAACAAGTCAGTGAGTTGGTGCCGATTGCTGGCATCGATTACGTCGGGCCGCTGCCAGACGAAGTGCAGCAGAACACGTTTTTTTCAGCGGGCATCGTGGTCGGTGCGAAACAGCCGGAAGCGGCGCGCGCAATGATCAAGTTCTTCACCTCGGCGGCGGCCGCACCGATCATCGCTAAGACGGGGTTGGAGCCAGTGACGGCAAAGTAGCGCGCCGCTCAATGTAGAAAAAGCCCGCAAACGCGGGCTTTTTTATTGATGGTGCGTGCCAAACAAACAGCTATTCCGGCTCGATCTTCGCGTCTTTGACGATCTTCGCCCAGCGCGGCATTTCGGCCTTGATCAGCGCAGCAAATTGCTCCGGCGTGCCGCCACCCAGCTCATTGCCTTGACCAAGAATTTTTTCGCTCAAGTCTTTATCCAGTAACGCTTTGTTCGCCGTTGCGTTGAGTAATTTCACCAAATCAGGCGACAAACCCTTCGGGCCCACCAGCCCCTGCCAGTTGAGCACCTCTACCGCCGGATAACCGGATTCACCCATCGTTGGCAGATTTGGCAGCAGCGGATTGCGCGCCTTGCTGGTGATCGCAATCGCGCGCATTCTGCCGCTTTGCACGCCGGGCATCGCCACATACATTTGCTCGAACATCATCTGCACCTGACCGCCAAGCAGATCGGTCGCTGCCGCGGAGCCACTCTTGTAAGGTGCGTGAATCATGTCGATGCCGGCCGCGCTCTCAAACAGCGCGCCACTCAGATGGTGGGTGCCGCCGATGCCGCCCGAGCCGTAGCTCAGCTTGCCGGGCGAGGCCTTGGCGGCGGTCACAATGTCTTTCACTGTCTTGAACGGCGAGTCGTTGCGCACCGTCAAGATGAGCGGGCCTTTTTCGATCAACATGATCGGCACGATGTCGGTAAGCGGATTGAAGTTGAGCTTTTTGAACAGTGCATGGTTGACCGCAAGCGGCGCGAAATTGCCCATGCCCAGCGTGTAGCCGTCCGCCCTCGCCTTGGCAATAAATTCGGTGCCGATGTTGCCACCCGCGCCTGATTTGTTGTCGATGATGATCGGCTGCCCCAGCGCAATGCCCATCACTTTCGCCATTTGCCGTGCACGATTGTCAGCACTGCCGCCGGCGGCGTAAGGGCAAATCCAAGTGATCGGTTTGCTCGGATATTTGTCCTGAGCGAACAGGTTGCCAGCCGCGAGCGATGCGCCCGAAGCGGCAAGCATTGCTTGCAGAAAGTCTCGACGTTCCATAAAGCACTCCTTTTCAGTGAGCGACTGCCCACGCGATTGCGCATGATTATGCGAACGTTCACTGTCAACAGACTGTAGTGGTCAAGTAATTTCCGACCGGACGATCGTTTTTTTATGTCGATTCACGTTAGAACGCGTTGCCCGGCACGTGGCCCACTGTTGAGTGCAACCGAGTGCTGTTGTTAGGGCGACAACGTAGTCAGCGGTATCGTTGATGGCTTCAACGCCGTCCTGTCTTTATGCAGTTTTCGCGGGCATACAGCGCTTACTGGCCCGTCGTCTTTAAACGGTAACAATTTCTCAAGACAATCCCGAATTCCTCGCGGCGCACCCTGTGCTTCGATGCTTTTTAGGGATTTTCATGAACAGTTTGCGTGCTGCGCTGTGTTTGGCGGCGGGCTTTGGGCTAGCTTTTCCAGTGCTGGCCAAAGACATCGTAGTGGCGCAGACGCTCGATTTGTCCGGGCTGTCAAACCTCGGCAAAGATTTTTCCAACGGTGTTCGCACCTACTTTGACTCAGTAAACGCTCGTGGCGGCGTGCGTGGCCGACGCGTTCAGTTTGTGCAACTGGACGACTCGGGTCGTGCCGCCGATGCAGTGACGAACCTCGACAAATTGCTGGTTGACAACGACGTGGATGCGATCATCGCGCCAACCAGCGAGGAGACGCTTCTGGCTGCGGCCGCCGCTCCCCGCTTACGCGCTAGCACGCTGCTTCTGTTGGGTGCGCCTACCGGCACCGATCTTCAGCGCGCCGGCATCAACGCTCGGGCGCTGCCAGTGCGCGCCAGCTACCGCGACGAGGCTCGCGTGTTGCTTGATTCTGTGAAAACCTTTAGCGAGGGCACGCTGGCGCTGGTGCGTGGCGATGGGCCGGACGCCGACGCGTGTGTGATGGCGTTGCGCGAAGAAGCGCGCGCGCGCAATTTGGCGTTGGCGTTCGACGACAGCGCGCAGAAATGGCTGCAACGCACATCGTCAAAGCCATCGTTCGGTGCTGTGATCATCGCGGGTGATGCGTTGGGCGTGGCGCCGGCGCTACAGCATGCGCGAAAGGCAGCCCCGATGGCAACGCTGCTCGGCTTTTCGACCGTGGATCACCGGACCCTAATTGAGATCGCGGGCGCCGCGGCAAAGGGCATGTTGATCACGCAAACTGTGCCGCCACCAGGCAAAACAATCCATCCGTTTCAGCGCGAGCACCGCGCTTTGATGAAGAAGTATCGCGACGAGCTACCGAGCCAGCACACGCTTGAGGGCTACGTGGTGGCGCGGCTGCTGGTCAGCGCACTAGAGCGGGTGGAAGGCGAGCCGACTGCAGCAAAAGTGAGCGCTGCACTGCGCGATCTACCGGCCATTGAACTCGGACCGATGCGCGTGGCCGGTCGTGGCGTCGGCGCGGTGAATCGCTACGTGGACATCACGGCGATTTCGAGCAAGGGCGGGCTAGTGGAATAGCAGCGGCGCCAGACAGCGCTTAGAGGACCGCCGCGACACCTGGTCAATCAAATTTGAAAGACGCGCTTAATGATTTGAGCGCGTCGTCGAGCTTACGATGCAGCAACACGCTGAGCGCCGCGCCAAGGCCCAGTAAGATTAGCGCCGTAGTCAACAAAGCTAGCGTCACCCACATGTCACACTCCTGCAATATGATTGTTTTTTTGAAGCGTAGAGTGTTCCCGTGACATTACCAAGACAGTCAGGCAATCCTACCTCGACACCCTTGGCGGCTGTGGATCTTGGATCCAACAGTTTTCGCTTGTTGATTGCCAAAGATGAGGGTGGCCAGATCGTGCCGATCAGCACGCATCGTGAAGGCGTGCGGCTGGCCGGTGGCCTCAACGGTGACAACGTGCTCTCAGAAGACAAGATTGCCGAGGCCTGCGCGGCGCTGGAGCGCTTTCGCGAGCGTTTGGCCAGCATCAATGCCGAACGCGTGCGCGCGGTGGCCACCAGCACCTATCGCGTGGCAAAGAATGCCGGTGAGCTGTTGCGCCGTTCTGAGAGCGCACTAGGACTGCCGATTGACATTATTTCTGGGCCGGAAGAAGCCCGGCTGATTTATCTCGGCTGCGCGCACACCCTGCCTTGGAGCGAACGCGAGCGGCTGATTGTCGACATCGGCGGCGGTTCTACGGAGTTCATCGTCGGCCGTCGTTATGAACCCGAACTGACCGAGTCATTTCAGCTTGGTGCGGTCACGCTGTCGCAGCAAATTTTTCCCGGCGGCACCGTCACTGCAAGCGCGTTTCGCAAGGCCGAGGTGTTCGTGCGCTCGCGGCTGGAGGTGCTGCAAAAGCGCTACAAGCAGGGCTGGGACGTGGCGTACGGGTCGTCCGGCACTATCCGCGCGATCTACGAAATTGTTACCGAAAATGGTTTTGGCGACGCCATCACCGTGGACTCAATGCTCAAGCTGAAGAGCGCGCTGATCGACGTCGGGCAGATGAACCGCATTCAGTTGGCCGCGCTCAAATCGAGTCGCGCGCCGGTGCTGCCCGGCGGGCTCGCAATTCTGCTCGCGCTGATGCAGGAGCTGAATGTGGCGACGATGGAGCCGTCCGAAGGCGCGCTGCGACTGGGCGTTGTGCACGACATGTTGCATCGAACCGAAGCGCCGTCAAGCGACGACCCGCGCGGCATCACGGTGACCCGCATGCAGCGACGCTACGGAGCCGACCTGGAGCAATCGCGACGAGTGGAGGCACTCGCGCAATCGTTCTGGAAGCGCATTGAATCATCCAGCCCCGACGCGCTGCTGTCGTGGGCCGCAGCACTGCACGAAATCGGCATGGCAATTGCGCATGAGGACTATCACCGTCATTCAGCCTACGTGATTGAGCACTCCGATATTTACGGATTTTCAGAGCAGGAACGCACAACGCTTGCATTGCTGGTGCTGGGGCACACCGGGTCGCTGAAAAAGATTGACCGCGATGCGCTGCCGCGCAAGTTGCTAGCGCGACTGATATGTTTGCGGCTTGCCGCGCTGTTCTGCCATGGTCGCGGTGATGACGCACCCGGCGCAACGCTTTCTGTAAACAACGAGGCATTTGTGCTTCAGCTCAGCGCGAACTGGCTAGCCGAGCATCCGCTGACCGCGTTGCTGTTGGACGAGGAGATCATGCGCTGGACCAAGTACGGTGTGTCGTTCACGCTAAAAACTCGTTGAGCGTGCCCACGTAGACGTGTCCAAAAAAAGCACAATTAGGCCGGCACCCAGTTGACCTGTGTTCGCGGCTTTCGCCGTGTCGACAGCTAAACGTCTCGCGAAAAAAAAGACCTGCAACGCAAGTCTTTTTTTCTTGTAGCGGGGTGGCTTGCAGGCATATCAGCGCCGTTGCTAAACATGCCTGCTCCATCAAAAAGATGGCGACCCGTCGCGCATTACCGCGCTGCAACTATCTTGTGCAATTTGGTAATAAACGGGGTCGTGAAACCACCTGCGAATTATTTCGCGCTAACGTGACAGTACGATGACGTTGCGCGTTTTTCTGCACCGGGATGTAGCTGTAACACGACTGTCTCGTTCTCGTCACGTAAGTGTCACAGGACATTTCTACATTGCATAGCGTCATCCTCTGGAGTTGCACGCATGCAATTGATTGGCTCTACTTCTGTTGTCACAACACTCAACCCGTCCAACCCAGGCACGCGCGCGGTTGACGCGCACTTGACGGTTCGTCTCGCAGCAACTGCATCGGACGTGATTGCCGCACAACGCTTGCGCTACAAAGTTTTTTGCGAAGAGATGGGCGCCGACTTGCATCGTCATGATGGACGTGATGTCGATGAGTTTGATGCGGTGTGTGAGCACTTGATTGTGCTTGATGAGGCGCTCGACAAAGTGGTCGGCACCTATCGCATCCTTGCACCGTGGGGCGCGCGCGCGGTTGGCCGCATGTATTCGGAAGGCGAATTCCGCGTCCATTGCCTAAAGCCCATCGCGCACGAAATTTTTGAGGTCGGTCGTGCCTGCATTCATCCTGCGTATCGCAACAGCGGTGCGCTGGCGCGGCTGTGGACGGGCCTCGGCGCCTATGTGCGCGACCATCAGGTGAAGTACCTTGCCGGCTGCGCCAGTGTGCCGCTCGACAGCGGCTCGCTCAATCTCGCAGCATTGCGGGCAGAGCTCATGTCCAAGCATCTCGCGCCAGCGGACTTTCGCGTTGAGCCGATTCGCGGGCTGCAATCGTTGGGTGACCCGGCCGGCTCACGCCCCGTCGCACCAGCGCTGCTCAAAGGTTACTTACGTCTAGGCGCATGGGTGTGCGGCGAGCCCGCCTGGGATCCTGATTTTGATAGCGCCGACTTTTTCGTACTGCTACCCATTGAGCGCATGGCGCCACGTTATGCGCAGCATTTTCTTGGCGCACGGGTCGTGCAATAGAAAACCGCCTACTCATTACAAATTACAAACAAATTTTCGCTGCGCGTGGCGAGACGAATTTAGCGTCCAAGCCCCGTGCGTTATTACTACTGATGTGAAAGTGCTATGAAAAAATTAACTGCTGCCTTGTCGCCAGGCGTTGACTTCAACGACGACAACTCAAACCTGAGTGCAAACCCCACGTTCGACTCGATATTCGCGTCGCGCATGAGCCGTCGCAATTTGTTGCGCGGTGGTGTTGGCCTGGCTGCGGCTGTGACCCTACCGGCGTTTGGCCTGGCGGGGTGCGGCAGCGACAGTGATGCTGTCACGCTTCCAAAAGAAAAATTGCTTGGCTTCGCTCCAGTTGCCAAGAGCCTTGCCGACGTCGTTTCAGTGCCGGTCGGCTATACGGTCAGCGTGCTCTACGCGCTAGGTGATCCACTTTTTGCGACCACCACCGCGTTCAAAAACGATGGTACGGATGCGGACTTTGACAACCGTGGCGGTGATCATCACGACGGCATGGAGTGGTTCGGTCTGTCATCCAGCGGCACACCCTCGACGTCGTCGAGTGATCGCGGCGTATTGGCCATCAATCACGAAGCAACGACCGACGAAACACTGAGCTCGTTCTTCCTGCACGCCAACGGCGGCAAGACCACGCTGCCGCGGCCTGCAAATGAGGTCGATAAGGAGGTGTCGATACATGGCGTTGCCATCGTCGAGGCGCGCAAGACGGGCAGCAAATGGGAGTACGTACAAGGCTCGGCGTTCAATCGTCGCATCACACCGCTCACTGAAATCGAGATCAGTGGCCCCGCGCGCGGCAATGCATTGCTGGTGACCAAATATTCCAGCAGCGGCAGCCAAACGCGTGGCACGTTGAACAACTGCGGTACCGGTAAAACACCTTGGGGCACCGCGTTGACTGGCGAGGAAAACTGGTTCGGCTACTTCGCCCGCGGCGCCACCGATAATGCCGCGCGCGGCGGTGACAAGAGCGTTGCAGCGTTAAATCGCTATGGTCGCCCACAGGGTGCGGCAAGTCGCCACGGCTGGGAAACCGCCGGCACTGACGACAAATATGTGCGCTGGGACAGCAGCAAGATCGGCACGTCGAGCACAGGTATTGATGACTATCGCAACGAAATGAATCACATGGGCTACGTGGTCGAGATCGACCCATATGACAAAACCAAAGCAATCAAAAAACGCTCGGCGTTGGGCCGATTTGCTCACGAAAGTGCTGCCTTCAGTAAGTTGATTGCCGGTCAGCCACTGGCCATCTACATGGGTGACGATTCGCGCAACGAATACATTTACAAGTTCGTATCCAACGCCAATTGGGAGGCGGCGGATGCCAATCCTTCCGACCGTATGGCCACCGGTGACAAGTACATGGACACGGGCAAACTTTTAGTGGCAAGGTTCAGTGAGGATGGCACCGGTAGCTGGATAGAACTGTCGCTTTCGAACGCGCTGATTGCCAGCTACGCTGCATACAAGTTTGCCGATCAGGCCGATATCGTAATTAACGCCCGACTGGCGGCAGACGCGGTCGGTGCGACAAAGATGGATCGCCCAGAGTGGAACGGCGTGAATCCGGCCAACGGCGAGGTGTATTTCACGCTTACCAACAACAGCAATCGCCGCGCCGAACCAACCGGATCGCAGTCAGCGCCCGATGGCCCGAACCCGCGCACCTACACCGACATGAAGGGAGCCGTTGCCCAGGTCGGCAACGTCAACGGCCACATCTTGCGGCTAAAAGACGCGAGCAACGCGGGCACAGCTTTCAATTGGGACGTCTATTTGTTCGGCGCGGAATCGAGTGCTGCAGCGGCTAACGTGAACCTGTCAAACCTAACCGGCGATCAAGATTTCTCTAGCCCCGACGGTCTGTGGTTTAGCCCCTACACCGGCATCTGCTGGATTCAAACTGATGACGGCGCATACACCGATGTGACCAACTGCATGATGCTGGCAGCCATGCCCGGCACGGTGGGTGACGGCACCACTAAGACGCTAACTTATCCGCGTGCGACCGGCGGCGATCTGGTGGTCAACACCCGTGTCGGCAAAGCGCCAACAGCAGACACCTTGAAGCGATTTCTCGTAGGCCCGTCAGGCTCGGAGATTACCGGTGCGACGGAAACCCCCGATGGCAAAACGATGTTCATCAACATCCAGCATCCGGGCGAAGGCACAAGTCAGGCAAACCTCAGCGATCCAACCAAGTACCAAAGCCAATGGCCAAGCAACGCCGGCTACGGCGCAGGAAAGCGTCCCCGCTCGGCGACCATTGTGATCACCAAAAACGACGGCGGCAGAATCGGTTCGTAGCCACCGGCACACGGCTCATTTCCAGGCACCTTCGGGTGCTTTTTTTCTCACCGCTTGCTTAAACAATAAACAGTAATACAATATTATTGTTTTACTAGCTTTGAAAATAATTGATGAAAACCGTAAAAGTCGTAGCCACGCCGCTGGTAGCACCCGCAGTCCCGACCCCCGTTAAAGCTACCGCAAGCCAAGCAGCAACAAAGCCTGTTGCTGCGAAAAAGCCGGTGATCGTCGTCGCCGCAGTCAAGCCCGCAGCGCCACGTGCAGCTAAAGCCGCTGCTAAAGTCACGCCTAAAATCGCTGCAAAAGCTGCACCAAAAATAGCCGGCAAAAGCCCCGCGAAACCAGCCGTCAAAACTGCGCTCAGTAAAAGGCGAGTTGCACCGAAAGTTGAAGTAAAGGCCGTCAGCCCCATCGTGCGCGACAGCTTCACAATGACCGCCGCCGATCAGGAGTTGCTCAAAAAATGCAAACGTGACGCCGTTACATCGGGCCGCGATAGCACCAAGAAAAGCGAGATTGTCCGCGCTGCGCTGCGCCACTTCGCCTCACTTGCAGCATCGACGCAATTGATGGAACTCAATGGCCTTGATCCGGTGAAAACAGGACGTCCCAAAAAGAAGTGAGCACGACGTGAAGCGGTAATTAGGCAATGCGGCACCGCAGTCACTTGCCACGACTATAGCCGTCAGAGAGAGGCATGCTCGCGCTCAGAACGTCAGCGCAGCGCCTCGTGCCTTTGCCGCTCAACTGCTACGACTCAAACGCCTTATCGTCGTAGGCCGCAGCGAACGTCTGCCACTGGGCATCAATGGTGTCAGCGCAGGCAGCACTGGCTTTGCGCAATTCTTTCGGCCACGACGGATCGCCTCCGTAAGCGACCAGCTCATCCGCAATCGCTGAACGCTGACGTCCACTACCGCGCAGATGCGACCATGCGGTGCATTGCCCGATAGCCAACATCAGCTCGTTCAAGCGAGTCTCATCACTGCCCTTTTCTTCAAACGACACCCGGTCAGCAGACGGCTGCAAATCGCGCAACACGTAGTCGCGCCCGCTCATCTGCACCGCATGCAAAAAGGCAACCGGCACTGCTTGCGCGCGTCGCGTCAATGCCACTACGCGTTCGCTCTCGCTCGTCCAGATGGGCTGTTTGAGCGTGAGCGAAGTGGTCAGCGCAGACGGCACGGCCTGCTTCAAATCCAGCAGATAGTTGTTGTCTGGGTTTCCCTTGCCGCGCACCAGCACAACGAAACGATCCACACCGAGACTGCCATTGCCCGCGATGCGACGAGCAACGTCGAGCACCTCATAAAACTCAGGTGCGCTTTGCCGTTTGGCGAATTTTTCGATGAACTCGCCAACTTGCGCATGTTGCACTTTGTTGGCCGCGAGGGCCTTTTTGCCATCGATCAGAAGCTTGCGTTTTTTTCCAGCCTTCACGCTTCTGGAGTCCAAAAATAATTTACGCTTACGTTGCTCCACAGTCGCCAAAAGCTCATGCACCGGTCCGGAAGCGGTATCGCGCTCCAACCAGCGCGCGCTGCCGTGCCGCAGTTGTTGAAAGTACGCTGCGAGCAAAACGTCGATAAGTTGACGCACTCGCTCAGGTTTGAATTTAAGGTCGGCGCAGGCCAAGCGTACGCTGGTCAACAGTCGCACCAAGTCCCAGCTTGCCGGTATCAACGCAGATTCGTCAAAGTCATTGATATCGAAATAGGTGAGCCGATTGTCCCCTTTGTAACTGCCAAAATTCTCCAGATGCAAATCACCGCATGACCAGACAGCAGGCGCTTTAGCCAACGTTTTAAGCTCCGAAAGTTGCCCCGGAAACAAGTGACATGTGGCGCGCAGGTAAACAAACGCGCTGCTACGCATGTTGCGGTATTTCATGGCAAGACGCTCGGGTTCACGCCCTGCATTAAATTGCTGAATTTGCTTGATCAATTTACCCATGGAGAATCTCGCTTTTCTAATTCTTGCGCCTCGAACTATTAACAATAATACGGTAATACTATTGTTCTGTTAGCCGCCTAAATTTAGAGTCGACGAGCACTACGCCGATTGGCGATGCCCGCAGCGTGACAACTGTAATCACCTGATACTGTGGTCCTCAGCACCTACCAAGGCGTTGGTCGATTACGATACTTTACAAATGATCACTGCAGCCG
This sequence comes from Burkholderiales bacterium, assembly GCA_014378555.1. Lineage (GTDB taxonomy): Bacteria > Pseudomonadota > Gammaproteobacteria > Burkholderiales > Casimicrobiaceae > Casimicrobium. Next base: position 17,917 of record JACMNN010000219.1, read on the forward strand.
TGCGGCAATCGGTGTGCTCGCTTGGTTATTGATGCAAGCCAAGCACGGTGACGAAGTGACAGCTGGTGCCGACAACTACAAATCCGTGCCAGATGGCGTGCGCGTAACGCATCCGCGTATCCACAACAAAGAAAACCACGCCCACGGTATAGGCAACGCCGCCAGCGATCAACCAAACCACGGCCGAGTGCGGCAGACGTTCTATGAGCGGCGCGGCAATAGTCAACACCATCCAACCCATCAATAAATAGAGACCCGTGGAGACTAACGGATGCGACAAACGGCCACACACTTTCAAGATAAAGCCTAACGCAGCGAGCAGCCACACCAGCACCAACAACATCCATCCAGATGCCGTGTCAAGCGACGCCATGGCGAACGGCGTAAAGCTTCCGGCGATGAACAGATAAATGGCGCCGTGATCAAGCCGCAGCAAGACCAACCGCGCCCGTCCCTCTGGCAACGCGTGATACAGCGTGGAACACAGATAAAGCAACAGCAGCGTCGCAGCAAACACCACGCTGCCGGCGATATTGACCGCGCGGAGCGGCACCGGTTCAGTCAGTTGAAATAGCAACGGAATCGCGGCGAGAGAAGCCAAAAGTGCTATGCCGTGCACGATGCTGTTGACCATTTCTTCTCGCGCTGACTGCGAGCGCTTAATCACATCAGCACTCTGTGCGTCGCTGGTCATTTCATCCCTCACAATTTTTTTATCGCGCCGATGGCAGCGACCACCTGAGGACTAGAACAGAGGCAAATGACGAACTGACGTCAACTTGTTTTCAGTTTTGTGTCGCATTGCACGCAGCGCTTTTTTTCTGTCAAGCTAGCTGAATGAGGATGCCTATTTCAGCGTAAAGCTGCACCGCAAAACGATCGTGCCGCGACTTGGTTGCCAGTCTCTACAGCAAATCCGGGGTGATCACCGTGCGCACAATCACTTCGAATGCAGTGGCGTGTCGAGGTCGCGATTGCAACCACCAAACCGCACCTTTGCGCACGGTCAGCGGGGCCACGGCATCCATCAGCAACCAATGGATACTTTCGCCCATCCAAGGTTGATGCCCAACGATGACAATCGGCTCGGTCTGGCTACCCCAACCCACGGCAGCGAGCACGTCTTGTGGCGTGGCGTCGGGATTGAGCTCGGCAAGCGTCTTGTTTTTGCGCGGCAACGATCGCGCTGTTTGTTGCGCCCGCTTGGCTTCGCTAACAAACACCTTGCACTGCTGCGGCAAATTACGATCCAGCCAGAACGCCACCCGCTCGGCATGACGTTGTCCCTTCACGGTGAGCTTGCGTGACAAATCATCTTGACCGAGTTCGGCGTCGTGTGCCTCGGCGTGTCGCCAAAAAATAATCTCGCTCACTCGGCCGCAATGCCTTCTGCTGCAAGACCGAACTTGGCAGCCAACTCATGCTGGGCCACGAACGGCTTTTGTCGCGGCTGCGGTTTCGCCAACCGATATTCACCGCTGCGCTCGAGTTGCCACGCCTGGCAGTTGTCGCGCAGGGTGATGAACAGTCCTTCGTCGATGACGCGCGCACGCAACGCGCCGTCGAGAATTGGCGTGGCCACCTCAACCCGACGATCTAGATTGCGGCTCATCCAGTCAGCGCTAGAGATGTAGACGTTGGGCTGGCCGCCGTTTTCAAAATAATAAATGCGGCTGTGCTCCAAGAAACGGCCTACGACGGAGCGCACCCGAATGTTCTTGGTAAAGTCGTCAACATCGGGTCGCAAACAGCACGCGCCGCGTACCAGTAGCTCAATGCGAACGCCCGCCTTCGAGGCTTGGCACAGCGCGGCCATTACCGTTTCATCGGTCAAGGCGTTGACCTTGGCCATGATGAGCGCGGGCTTGCCTGCCTTGGCAAACTTTATTTCCGCGCGGATCGCCGCGAGGATATTGTTTTTCATGGTGTGCGGCGCCCACCACAAATGTTTGAGCTTTGGCGGCTGCGACAAACTTGTCAAATGATGGAAGATGGCGGCGACGTCTTTGCCAATTTCTTGATTCGCGGTGAGCAGGCCAAAGTCGGTGTAGAAGCGCGCAGTCGACGGGTTGTAATTACCGGTGCCGATGTGCGCATACATGTGAATCGTATTGCCCGCTTTGCTGCCATTACTTTCGCGCCGCAACACTAAGGCCATCTTGGCATGGGTCTTCAGCCCGACCAGTCCGTACACGACGTGCGCGCCGGCCTGCTCAAATTTGTCGGCCCAGTTGATATTGGTTTCTTCGTCAAAGCGTGCCTTGAGTTCGAGCACCACAGTGACTTCTTTGCCGCGGCGTACCGCTTCGAGCAGCAGCTCCATCAACACCGATTTTGATCCGGTGCGATAGATCGTTTGCTTGATCGCAATGACGTTCGGGTCCTCCACCGCGCAGCGTAAAAACTGGATCACCGGATCGAACGATTGATACGGATGATGCAACAAAATGTCGCGCTGCTTAAGCTCGGCAAACAAGCGCTCATCAGTCACTTCCGGCAACGACGGCCCCGGTGTAAAGGGTGCGAAGCGCAAGTCTGGATGGTCCACCGCTTCCGCCAGCGCGAGCAGTCGCGCAAGGTTCACCGGTCCATCAACGCGATACACCTCATGCGGCTCCAGCTTGAAATGTTTGCTCAACAATTCGGTGATGGAATCACTGCAATCGGCATTGATTTCCAACCGCACAGCGCGACCAAACGGGCGCCGTCGCAACTCCCCCGCGAGCGCATGACGGAGATTGGTCATCTCTTGTTCATCGACCCAAAGATCGCTGTCGCGAGTCACCCGGAATTGCGAATCGCTGACTACTTCGCGCCCCGGAAACAGCGAGGCGAGTTCTGTCTCGATCAGCGTAGTCAGCAAAATAAACGAGTGCTGACCGTGGCCGGTTTTGTCCTGAATTTCGAATAGCCGCGGCAAGCTGCGTGGCACTTTGACAATCGCGATGCTCGACTTGCCGCCACCGCGTTTGCTCTTGAGTTCAGCGATGAAATGCAACCCCTTATTCGCCACCGCCGGGAACGGATGCGCCGGGTCGAGCCCAATGGGAGTGAGTACCGGCGCGATTTCGCGGGCGAAGGTGGCCTTCACCCAACGCCGCTGAGCGGGCGTGAGATCGGCCCCGCTCACCAAATGAATGCCGGCTGCGCGCAGCGTTGGCAAAATTTGTTTGTTCAGCAACTCGTACTTGCGAGTGACCAGCGCACGCGCATGCACGGCAACGTCTTCAAGCACCAGCTTTAAAGCAGGCGCTTCGGGGTCATGCCGCGCTGTCAACGTTTTCAAACGCTCCTTTTGTTCCGCGATCCGAACTTCGAAAAATTCGTCGAGGTTCGAGCTGACGATGGTCAGATAGCGCAACCGCTCCAATGTCGGTACCCACGGCAATTCGCATTGCGCAAGCACTCGTTCGTTAAAGGCGAGCAT